>JAZRSE010000212.1:0-7495 GCA_045651305.1 Candidatus Scatosoma sp.
TCAATCTATCAATGATACTGCACCCAAAAAACGCGGCAGGCAGGCGCAAACAGTCTTGCTTAACAAAGGGGAACACCCTTTCTCCTCTATCCCCGTTTTCATAGGGCAAATCCCCCTCGTAAAGGAGCTTTTCCCCTGCCACAATCTCCACTCTTCCAAGCGGATACGCGTTACAAGGACGGGTATATCGCTCAATCAAGATAACCCCCTTTCGAACCCTCGTTGCCGCCGCGCCAAGCATTTCAAGCGGTTGTTTCCCTGCGGACGGCTCGCTATAACAATACGTTTGCCCCTCCAACGTTCTTTCTTCCACCGCCACGCCGAAACGCTCGAAAATATAATCGGCGGACACCACTTGCGCGTGGATTAAGCTAAACACCTCGTCAATCCCCTCCACGTCCAATCTATCGGGATAGAGTTCAAACGGGGACACGGCGGTAACGGTAACTTCCCCCTCGTAAACGGGATTTCCCGCCTCGTCGACAGCCACCTGCCTGCCGCCCT
The DNA here is from genome assembly GCA_045651305.1 of Candidatus Scatosoma sp. Lineage (GTDB taxonomy): Bacteria > Bacillota > Clostridia > Christensenellales > Borkfalkiaceae > Scatosoma. The sequence goes on from JAZRSE010000212.1 coordinate 505, forward strand.
GCTCGTCCCACGCCACTTTATAAAAGGCGCTGCCGCACGTTTCCGACCAAACGGTGCATTTGGAAACCGTTTCTCCAAACCCAATTCGCTCCTGTGCGTATTGCAAGACGCCCGTAGCAAGTTTCGCCGCCTTAATATCCCCCTCTTCGTCGGAAAATGCGCGTACGCTTATCGTAGGACGCATCTTTTCAAGCTTGGCAAGACGCGCGTCCACCATAGGCGCAATGTGATTGAATACCCGTCTTGATTGCCAATAAAATTGCTTGTCCTCCTCTACCACGCCGCCAAGCGGCGATACGTCGCAATACTGATTACCGCCAAGGAAATTCATATTGAGTAACCAGCCGCTTTCCACGCTTCTGCGCGCCGCCCTGCGCTCCTCAAAATCCGCCTGAATTTCCATCGCCTTTCGCCTTGCCTCTTTTGCCTCCCACTCCTCCTTTTCACGCTGCATTTTCTTTTCGTCGTCCCTCGTCATACCTCTTCTTCTCCTTTTTTATTTCGATTTAACCGCCCCTTGGACGTTTTCGACACCTTTTTTGTTCCTTCAACGCATACTTGCCCCTCGCTTTCCGTCAAGCCAAGCGCTTTTTTCTCCGCCTCGCCAAGTTCGGCAAGCAAACGCGTTTTCTCCTTTTCCAATTCCTCGTCGCTCATTTCTTCATACCGTTCGCCCTGACCGCTCAAAAGCAGTTGCACCGCTTTCAAATCGGGCGGAACGTCCTTTTTCGTGCGCCTGCGCTTGGTGAGTTTCAATTCCCCGTCCACTTCCGCAAACTCTTCCGTCACCTCGGCGACTTGGTAACCCATCGCCACCTTCCAAAGCGCCTTTTCTATCTTTTCCTTTTCCTCCATACGCCCTCCTTTTTCTTATCACTTCCAACGCTGTCCTTTCATCCGCCTTATCATCGTTTCCTTGTCCTTTTGGATTGCCGTTTTCTCCTTTTTCACCGCGTTTCGTTTGGGACGGCTCATCAAATAGTATCGCATTTCGTCCAAGCTATGGTCGTTTGCCTTTCTCGGCGTATCTCCGCTCCCCCAATAGTAGCCTTTTATCTCGCTAATAAGATGCACGCAGTTTTTGAAAATATAGATATTGGGCAACCCGTTTTTAGGGTTAAGATAGCTTTTCACCATCGCTATCCCCGAAAATAAATCTTTCTCCACGTCGGGGTTTACCAATATTCCGCGCTCGTAAAAGAGCTCCGCCACGCTTTGCACCCCCGACAACGTGCGTTGTTTCGCCGCGCTATCAATCAACGCGCTTATCCTGCCCTGTCTATCCTTTTTCCAACGCAACCTCTCGCAAATCCGCTTGATTTCGCCTGCGTGGTAATCAATGTCCTTTCCTGCCTCGTAATGTTCGTACACCACGTACACGTTGTCGTCGAAATCGACGGCGTACCAATGCGCCGATAAGGGATTGTTTAGACCGGGGTCGATGGAAATATTGTCCTGCCACTCGGGCGGAATTTCAAACGGCTCCATAACGTGCACGCTTTCCTCAAACTCGGGATAGACAAGCCCCTCGCTTGCGCCAAAACGGCCAAACTTTCTCGATTGCAACGCTCGCTCGTCCATACACCCTTCCAAGGTCGCCACTTCCTCTTCGTCCAAATAGGGATTGTCGCTCCAATCAATGAACTCGTACCAAATTTCGGGGTTGTTCGAACGGTTAAGATAGATTTCGTTATACACGAACGTCAACCCTTTCAACGGTGTCATCGTGCCGAAAATATCCCCCTTTTTATCCAAAACGCGCATACGGCACTCCACGTAAATATCCTCGGGCGGCTCTTCGTCAAACCAAACGAAATCGAGCGACGTTCCTTGAAATTTCTCCCTGCCTTGGTCGCAACTCTTAAACCCGATTACCGACGAACCGCCAAGCACGTTTTTTATGCGGATAAAGTCGATTACGCCGCTTTCGGGGGCGTCTTTCCTGCCGCTTAACATTACGATTTCCTCTATCCAATCCTTTCTTAAATAGGAAAGAATTTTCTTTTGCGCCACGTCCCTTTGCACCTGTTGGGATAGAGAAACCACCCAACCTTGCACGTTTTTCCTGTTCTTTCGATAGGGGTGTATCCCCCTTGCCATATACACCGATTCCACCGCGCCGCACTCCGTCTTGCCCGAGCGGTTTCCGCCGAACACCCAACGATTGCGCTTGGGGCATTTATGAAACAGGAGCTGCTTTTGATGTACCTTTTCCCCCGTGTTGTATCGAGCAAGTCTATCTTCCGTGCGCCGTCTTGTTTGCTCTTTTTCAATGGCGCGTATTTTTTGCAACTTTTCTACAATATCTCCCATAATCCCCTCGCTTTTGCCCAAAAATGCACCCGAGGGCGCGAGTATAATGTTATTTATGAAAAAACGCATTTTTTCGCTGATAGCGCTAATTTCATATTTCTTTTGCTTGCTCTTCCCGCTCCCCTCCCCTCGAATAAGGAGCGCTTTTGCAAGCACCGAAACGTACGCGTGTATTACCGCGGAAACGACCTATTTTTACGCCACCAAAAACGAGAATAACGGACTGTTTTTACTGCCCAAAACGTACTTTGTGAAAGTGCTCTCCAAAGAGGCGGATTATTGTTGTATCGAATACCTTTACGATAGCACCTACACCAAAAAACTCATCGGCTATGCAAAGACGAGCGAGCTCACTTTCGTCCAATTCACCCCAACCACGCCCTATCTTTACCACCTTTTCGACGTCCGTTACACCGTCGATAATAACTTTGCGGGCGACAACTCCTTTTTAGACCAAATCACGATTACTTGCGCCTATTACGGCGATTATAAAATCGGCTCGAAGACCTATTGTTACGTCCTGCGTGGGGATTCGTTTGGATATATTCCCAAGCCCGACGATTTGTCTTTTGCGCCAAATAGCGAATACGCCGATAGCCTTACCGCGTCCTCGCAAAAGGGCGAAAATTCCCACCAAGCAAAGAACGCAAAAGAGGGTATGAGCGCGGCGCAAATTGCCATTTTAATTACCCTCTGCTTACTTGTGCCCCTGCTCGCCGCGCTCGTGTTGAAAACCTCCAAAAAAAGCGTTTACGATTTCGAAGAAAAGGACAACTAAAAAATTATTCCCTCTCAAAAACTCGTTCCTTTTTACGTATCTTCTCTTCCCCGTTCCCGTCCAAAAACCTGCCAACGCATTGAAAGACGTCGATAAAGGCAAAATCCCTTTCAAAAATTTCCTCGCTGAACCCCTTGTTTTCCAGCATCGTTTCCATCTTTTGGGCAAGCTTGTTTTGCCTACGGAAATACGTACTGTCCGACCAGGCCGCTATCCCTAAAAACACCTGCGCTTTTTCCGTTTCAAGCCCTCGCTTACGGCTTTTGCAAGGCGAAAAATAACGTAAATGCAACAACGCTTTTTCCTCTTCGTCGAGCTTGTCCATCACGCCGTCTAAAAGTCTTTTAAGCCACTCCAACCTTTGCTTACATATAATTTCTTTGGCAAGATATTCAAAGAGCTCCTCCGTCGATTTTTGACTTTTGTACGAGAGCAACGCTTTGTTGGATATATGTATTTGATACTCCTCCCCGATTGTCTTTAATACGGGATAGGCGTATAGCACCACCTTTACGTATTTTTTCAAATGTATCACCTCCTTGCATACAGCTTTTTCCGTTTTTTCCACCCGTTTTTTTCTTTCCCTCACAGGCAAACGCATTATGTCACGAAAGCCAATTTTTTCAAGTCCGCCCTGTCACTTTTTGGGATAAAATGCGAACATTTGTTCGTGTTTGCGTATATTCTAACACATTAAATATGACAACTGTATGCCTGTTTACACAATTTTTTAATAATTTTTCCAAATTTTGCCAACAAAAAAACCGCTTGATTTTTTTTAGCGGTTTTATTGCTTTTTTTCGCGCGCTGTGTTATAATAATAGTGTATGAGAAAAATTCGCGCGACAATTTTATCCCTTTTGTCTGTTTCCGCCCTTGCTTGTCTTGCGGCGGCAGGTTTTGTTGAGGGAAATTTCGCCTCCGCGTCCGCCGAAAACGAGCAAAACGTTTCGCCGAAAAACGGCTTGATTGCGCCGCAAACGTACGAGGAATATTTACAGCTGGACAATCCCTCCTGCTCCGCCGTTTGCGAAAATTACACGGCGATTGCCGACGGCAATAATATCTATCTTTACGATAGGGCGGAAAACGAGTATAGAAAATATACGCACACGGTCAATGCCGAGCTTTCTCAAAACAACATCAACCAATTACAGTTTGACAGCGACGAAAACTTGTATTTCTTGGACGGCAGTTTCCTCTTCCTTATGGAAACGGAGAAGTTCGACGAATTTTCCTCCTCTACCGCCACAACGACGGGTTTCCCTTGCGATAACTTCCTTATCGACGGGCAGTCTATCTATTACGTAGAGGCAAAGACCCCTGCCGTTATTTCCAAGACCGATTTGCACGCGCCCAACGTATCCACCGCCAAAAAGATTACCGACGTAGGTGGTAAACCCGATTTGGCAATGTTTGGCGGAGAGTTGTATTTCATCGACGCAAGCGCGCAAGTAATTCTTTACAAAGTCAATCCGCAAACGCCCCAAACGTTGGCGCAAGTGGCTATCTTAAACGGAAGAATAGAGCATATGGCGGTATGCGACGGCGTATTCGCTTACACCACTCCCACGGGTGATTTGTACGTACAATCGCTCACCGATAATACGGAAAGCGGTTTGCAATTTTTCGCCAAGGAAGAGGGCTACTCCCGATTGACCACTTACAACGGGCACTTCTACGTCACCCAAAAACAGGCGGGCGTTATCAAGGAATATTCGGTGGAAGACAAAGCGTTTACCGATTTTGAGATTTCCTCCAACTCCAATGCAGACCACCGTTTAAGCAACGCAACGGACGTATCCCTTTTAGGCAACGAGTTATTCATCACGGACAACGGCAACAAACGCCTTTCCGTGTACGACGCAAGCACGAACGCTCTTACGGCGCGTTTCCCCCTTGCAACGGAAGCGCAATTCCTTTCCGCAGGCGATAACTTCATCTTCACCGCCTCGGGCGAATCGCTTTCCGCCTATGCAAAATCGGGCGAACTGCTTGCCACCTTCTCTTCCTTCAACGGCGAGATAAAGGGTATTGCCAACGTATACGGCACCTGTTACGCCGTGACGGAAAGTAATTATTTCTATTCGATAACCAAAAACGACGCAGGCGAGTGGCAACTAACGGAAACAAAGAAAACTTCCACCCACCCCCCTCAACTATTGACGGCGGACGCGTACGGGAATTTGTATATTAAGAGCGGCATTTACGCCTACGTTTTCACGGAAGAAGAATTTATGCTTGCGGACGGAAACGGGGTGAAACTGATTGACAACCTGCCCTCCAACACCATCAAGATTGCCGTAGACTACGATAAAAACGTTTACGCTTTAAGCGATAGCGTATATAAATACGAAAGACAAGAAGACAACGCCTATACGCAAACGAGCGTGGATTTCACCGAGCAATTCGTGTACGGCAACACACCGACGTTCACCTCTTTTGCGTTTGGCATTGAGGAAAACGTAACCTATTTACTTTGCGATAGCAACTATATCGTAAGCACAGACAAACTTCTTTTGCCCACGGTGACGAATATCCCCGTCGATAACGCGGATGAAAATATCTTCGCCGAACAGGAAGCAAACTTCGAAGTAATTAAAACGAAAACGAACGCCCTGCTTGTGGCGTTCGACGTAGAGAAGTTAAAGGGCGCGGAAACGTTTCCTTATCTTTCCTACCAAAGAAGTATCACCGAAAAAACAGCGTTGAAAATTGGGGAAGACGCCAGCGGTAAATATAACCTCGTCGCGCATTTCGATACGCAAACGAGCAAATATTCCACCTACCTTGTCTTGAAAACGTCGTGCGAAACCATTTCCGCAGACGATTATAGAGTAACGTACACGGAAGATAAACGTGTGTCCGCTTGGCTCACCAATCAAATTTCCCTGTATAAATTCCCCTACCTTTGCAAAGAATTGGTGGTGTCGCAAAGCCTGCCTCGCGGCGCGCAAGTTACGCTCCTTGGCGAGATAGGTCAACTCGACCACACCTATTACCATATTTCGTACGTCGATTTAGACGGCAACACGAAAACGGGATATATCCCCCAATCGTACGTTTCTCTTTACGACGCGTCGCCCAAGGATAGCGAAACCTCGCTTATCGGCGCGCAAACGGGAAACGAGGACGGCGTTTGGCGGCTTACGTATATCCTGCTTGGCTTTGCCGCAATTTGTATTCTCGTCGCTTTCTTAATTTTACGTAAAAAGAAAGTCGATTGATAAAAGAAAAAAAATAACTACGAGGAGGAAACGGTTCGTTATGTCGGATTATCACAGTAGTAGCAGCGCGTATCCGCTATGTTTGGCGGCGTACCGTTTCGCTACGCCCGTCACGTTATAAAGATATGCGCTACCTTTCAAAAAACACCATTTATTTTTAGGAGGTAGTCGATTATGGAAAAAGAATTAGTAGAGTTCTTGCAAACGCAAGACTATGAAGCGGCGGCAACGCTTGCCAATAAATACACAAGCGAAGAACTCGCCCAATTATTAAAAGAATTAGATAAAGCGGATATCCCCGCGTTTTGCCGCGCCTTGGATAGCGATTTGCTTGCCGACGCGTTGCCTTTGCTTGATAGCGACTTGCAAGAAGACGTTATCAACGGCTTGCGCGACGACGAGTTGGAAAAGGTGCTTGACGAAATGTCCGTTGACGAAACGGTGGACATTATCGAGGATATGCCCCAAGAAATCGTTAGACGTATCGCGGAAACGGAAGAAATCCTTATCCTGCTCTCCGAGCGGAATTTCTCCGTCCTGCGCCCCCTTATCGCGTCTATGAACGCCATCGACCTTGCAGAGGTATTCAACGAAATCCGCGACGAATCGGAACTGCACGTGCTTTTCCGTATTCTCCCCAAAGACCTTGCAGCGGAAACGTTCGTCGAAATGG
>JAZRSE010000213.1:0-7876 GCA_045651305.1 Candidatus Scatosoma sp.
AGTTTGGAATGCCGCTTATGAAAAAACTTGGAAATCCCACGCTTTTTTGCAATACGTTGGAGGTTGCGGAAAACGGGGAAATTACGGGCTTTAAGATGCGGATAGAGAACTCTAAATATACGACGGTGAAAGCCTTGCAAGCTATCGGCTATGAAACGGTGGCGGCAGGGGATAGTTATAACGATTTGGGTATGATAAAAGCAAGTAAGGCAGGGTTCTTGTTCAAGAGCACGGACAAGATTAAAAAGGATAACCCCGATTTGCCTGCGTATGAAGAATATGCAGACTTGCTCGCGGCAATCAAAGCCGTATTAGATTGATATTTTTTATAAGATAGGAGAATAAATATATGGAAAACAACGTACGTCCCGAAAGTATGGCTCGTATCACCACGAAAGCACTCGCAGACGCGTTTATCGACGAACAAGTTGCGCTCGTTCGCGAGCAAGTAGGCGACAAGAAAGTTCTTCTCGCGCTTTCTGGCGGTGTAGACTCTTCCGTTGTTGCGGCGTTATTGATTAAAGCAGTAGGCAAACAACTCGTTTGCGTGCACGTAAATCACGGCTTGATGAGAAAAGGCGAAAGCGAACAAGTTATCGAAGTTTTTGAAAAGCAATTGGACGCAAACCTCGTTTACGTTGACGCTACCGAACGTTTCTTGGGTCTTTTGGCAGGTGTTGAAGAACCCGAAAGAAAACGTAAAATTATCGGCGGCGAATTTATGAAAGTATTCGACGAAGAGGCAAGCAAACTCGAAGGTATTTCCTTCCTTGCACAAGGCACGATTTACCCCGACATTTTGGAAAGCGACGGCGTAAAAGCACACCACAACGTAGGCGGTCTTCCCGAAGATATGCAATTCGAACTTGTAGAACCTTTGAAATTCCTCTACAAAGACGAAGTTCGCGTGGTAGGTAGCGCGCTTGGTTTGCCCGACGATATGGTATATCGTCAACCGTTCCCCGGCCCTGGCCTTGGCGTGCGCGTTCTTGGCGAAATTACGCGTGATAGATTGGAGGCAGTACGCGAATCGGACGCTATTTTGCGTGAAGAATTTGCAAAAGCTGGCTTGGAAGGCAAGGTATGGCAATACTTTACCGCAGTTCCCAACTTCCGCTCGGTAGGCGTAAAGAACGGCAAACGTACGTACGCATACCCCGTAATTATCCGCGCGGTAAACACGGTGGACGCTATGACGGCAACGATTGAAGAAATCCCTTACGACGTATTGGGCAAAATCACCGCTCGTATCACGACGGAGGTAGAAAACGTAAACCGCGTGTTGTACGATTTGACGCCGAAACCCTGCGGAACGATTGAATGGGAGTAATTTCTCGTTTCCCGTGAAACAAAGCAAATAAAAAACAAACGCCTTGCCGTAACAACGGTAGGGCGTTTTGCATATGATATAGTATGAGATTTTTCTCAAATACACAAGAAGGATTGATATACTATGTGTAATAGATGTAACTCGAATAATTATTCTTGCGGTTGTTGCAACCAAAATTCTCTTTGGAATATTCTTTTTGGCAACACGCAACGGGTTTGCCGTGATTGTTGCGGAAACCTTGTGGTAACGAACAATTCGTCTTGCTGTTCGTGCAATTCTTGCAACGGCGGCTGCGGCTGTAACGGTTTTTCGTCGGGAAACACGGCGAATACGGCAAACGGCAGCGGTAACGGCGGCTTTGCTTGTGTAAGTTATTGCCAAAGCATAGGCGGCGCGTCGCCCTATACGGGCAACGGCTGTAACGGCGGTTCAACGTTTGGCAACGGCAACGGGTGTAACAACGGTTCAACGTTTGGCAATCGTTGCGGTTGTAATGCGTACACGGCTTGGACGCAGGAAAATTACGGGGAATAACCAATGACGAAAACGCGACGGTAAAACGTCGCGTTTTATGCGTTTGAAAGGGGAAAATAAGCGCATACTATAACAATGGAAAAAGTGAAAAAGGCGTACGGCTACGTGCGCGAAAAATACCGTTTGTTGGCGAAGAAGAAATATACGACGGTGGCAGGAACGCTCGTTTTCTTTTTTGTGATGTCGATTGTGCCGCTCTCTTTTTGGCTAACGCTCATTATTGGAAAATTGCCTATCGACACGGATAAATTATTACAACTGCCCGTCTTTGAGTCGGTTAAAAATATCTTCGTTTACGTTAGGGACGAGGCGCAAAACGCGGCGACGGGCGTGTCGCTTGTGTTGCTTGTCAGTACGCTCTATTCTTCCACAAATTTGTTTTACCAAATGCGTAGAAGTGGCGAGATAATCTACGATTATCGTCGGTTGAAAACGGGCTTGCGCGTGCGTGTCGGCGCGCTCGTGTTGACGGGGATAATTATTTTGATGTTCATCACCTTTCTTCTCTTGTTTGCTTTGGGCAGTTTTGTCTTTTCAAGGTTCTTTTCCACCTTTTGGGAACGGCTTGCCGACTATCTTTTATTGCTCGTGCTTGCTTTTTTGCTCGTATGGCTGCTCAATATGTACGTGTGTCCATATAAGACGGCGATGCGTCGCTTTTTACCGGGAACGATATTGACCGTTAGCGCGTGGATACTCGCAATCACGGGCTTTTCCGTTTATTTGAAGATTACCAATATGGACAAACTGTACGGCACGCTCACCACCGTTATCGTGTTTTTGCTTTGGTTGTACGTGCTTATGATTTGTTTTATTGTGGGGGTAATTTTCAATAGCGAAAAAATCAATCGCAAACGAAAACGAACGCAAAAAAAGCCGATGAAAAAAGAAAAAAGCGCATAAAAAGTTCACGCACCCGCATACTGAAAGTATGAGAAGAGGATGGATAAAAAGTTCGATTTTGGCAAGCATTGTTTCGTTGCTTTTCAGCTTTTCCGCGTTGCGCGTAGGCTCAATCAACGATATTACAAAACCGCATTTGGGCGAATACGAGTGCAAAAGCGCCTCCTATGGCAATAAGGATTTGTTCAAGGAATATTCGTCTATCGTTTTAGAACTGCGTGAGGATAACACCTTCGTCTTGCGTTTCCAAGAAAAGAAAGGCAAGAAAAAGGAAGAGAAAGGCACGTACGAATACGATGAAGAGAACAAAACTTTGCGTTTTAAGCGGAACGGCAAAACGGAAATTAAGCGTGATTTTCTATTGGAAAAGGGCGAAATTTCAGGCGCGGTCAAATTGGGCGGACGCGTACTTTGCGTGCGCTTTGAACAAAAATAATATTTATACACAAAAACGAACAAATGTTCATATAATTTTATAAAAACGCTTGCAATTTATAAAAAGATATGGTATAATACAAACACGAAGACACGAAAGAGGAATATTATGCCAAAAATCTTGGAAAAATATCAAGAAATAGAGCGTTCTCTTATCACGACCTATCGTAAAACGATATGGTCGCCTTTTGTGTTGGCTGTCAAGAAATACCGTTTGATAGAGGCAGGGGATAAAATTGCCGTATGTATATCGGGCGGAAAGGACAGTATGATTCTTGCCAAATTGATGCAACAACTGCAAAGGCATAGCGAAGTGCCTTTCGAATTGGTCTTTTTGGTGATGGACCCTGGTTATAACGCGAAAAACAGGGAAAAGATAGAAGAAAATGCAAAGCTCTTGCACGTGCCTATTACGGTGTTTGAAAGCGATATTTTTGCGGCGGCGGAAACGGCGGACGAACAATCTCCCTGCTATTTGTGCGCGCGTATGCGTCGCGGACATTTATATTCGAAGGCAAAGGAGCTTGGTTGCAATAAAATTGCTTTGGGGCATCATAAGAGCGACGTGATTGAAACGACGCTAATGGGTATGCTGTACGGTGGTCAACTGCAAGGTATGTTGCCACGCATTAAAAGCACCAATTTCGAGGGTATGGAGCTTATCCGTCCGTTGTATTGCGTGCTGGAAGAGGATATCCTGCGTTGGAAAACGCACAACGATTTGGATTTTATCGCCTGCGCTTGCAAGTTCACGCAGCGTACGACGGGTGGCGAGGAAGATTCCTTTTCCGCGCGCCGAAGAGTAAAGGCGTTGATAGCGGAATTGAAAAAGGAAAACCCGAACGTGGAAAATAATATTTTCCAAAGTATTCATAACGTTCAACTTGATACCTTGGCGGAGTATAAGAAGTCGGGGGAAAAGTATTCCTTTTTGGATAAATTTGAATAAGCGAACATAAACGGCGTTTTCTTGGCATAATATACGGTATGCAAGAAAATCAAAACCATCAAATCAATATCGAACAACGCAAGAAAATCAACGTTAGCGGCGTGGAGAGCGTAAAAGCGTTTTCCGAAGTAAAAATCGTGCTCGCTCTTTTGAGCGGCGAGAAATTGCACGTTGCGGGTATGGGCTTAAAAATTACGGGCTTTATCAAGGCGAGCGGCGTGTTTACGGCGGAGGGGAATATCACGGGTATTTCCTACGGCGGCAAAAGCTTTGCGGCAAAGCTCTTTCGTTAAATGGATTCGAAAAACCAATTTTCCATATTTGCGTTATGTATCGCCGTGGGGTTTATCGGCGGCGTAATATACGAAATATTCGCATTTTTAGGCTTAATTTGTAGGGCAAACAAATACAAATGGCTACGCGCAATTTTGGATATTCTTTTTTGGGTTTCGTTTACGGCGTTTTGTATTTTATGCGCGTACGTATTCCGTTTCCCTGCCTTTCGCGTATATATGTGGATAGGTTATTGCGGTGGTGGAATATTATATTTGAAAAGTGCGCGAAGAATGGTTGCTTTTTTCGAAAAAGTATGCTATAATACTGCTATAAAATTACGGAAACGGCACAAAAGACAAGAAAAAAACCTTAACAAGGTGGAGAAATAGTTATGACCGAAGATAAGATGAGAAAAACTATAACGGCAATCGCCTCTGCGGCGACGTTGCTGCTTGTTATTTTGCTTTCCGTTCTTGTATATCAATGGGTTACTATGGGCGTTCAAAAGAAACGTATTGCCGAAAGACAAGAAAGCGTAGAAACGTTGAAACAACAAAAAGAGGACGCGCAAGACGATTTGGAATTTTACAAATCGGACATTTATTTGGAGTGGGCTTATTTCAAACTCGGTGGCGATTGGAAATAAGGAGAAAGATACAATATGAATAAATTTGCCGTAATCGATATCGGCTCTAATTCCGTTCGCCTGATGTTCGTGGCGGACGGAAAAGTTTTATATAAGCGTTTGAACAGCACCCGTTTGGGCGAGGGCTTGGCGCAAAATCCTTGCTTGCTGGATACGGCAATCGAACGCACGGCAAAAGCGGTTGCCGAATATTACCAACAGGCGAAAAACGAGGGAGCAAAAGCCGTTTACGCCTTTGCTACCGCCGCCGTTCGCACGGCAAAAAACGGTAGTGATTTCGTCGGGCGAGTGCGCGATATTTGCCCTTTGAACGTAGAGATTGTTTCAGGGGAAGAAGAGGCGGAACTTGGCATTTTGGGCGCGCTTGGGGATAAGGACGGCGCCGTCGTGGATTTGGGCGGAGCAAGTTGCGAGTTGGTGGTAAAAACCGCAGGCGTTCTCGCCTATAAAAAGAGCGTCGATATTGGCGTTGTTCGCTTAAAAGATAGGTGCGGACGGGACAAGCTTTTATTGGAAAGCGTTGCCAACGAGGAAGTGGAGAAGTATGGCAAAACGCCGCCTATAAAAAGGGTGACGGCGATAGGCGGTACGGCAACGACGCTTGCCGCTCTCTTGCTTGGGTTGGAGCAATACGATTCCAATAAAGTTACGGGCACGGAAATTTCCTTGGCGGAAATGCAAAAAGCGGCGGACAAACTCCTTGATATGTCCGTGGAAGAAATCGCCGCGTTGCCGTGTATGCCCAAAGGGCGCGCGGACGTACTTGCAGGCGGAGCAAAACTCCTTGCGGTATTGATGGAAAAATTAGGTATCGAAACGCTTGTGGTAAGCGATAAAGATAATTTGGAAGGCTACGCAGTAAAAAAGGGATTATTATGAGAGGAAGGACACGTTCGACAATTTGGGCTATCGTATGCACGTTGTTGTTGCTTGCAGGTGAAGCGGCGGCGTTCTTTTTTGCGTGGCGTGTTGGTACGTGGGTGGCGATAACGCAGTTGGCGGCTTTCGTTTTGGGGTTTGTCGTTGCGCCTATCCTGCACGAAATAGGGCATATCGTAATGGCGAAATCGCAAAATATGCAAATTGTGTACGCGAAGTTTAGCTTTTTGAAAATTTGTGAGAAAAAGGGTAAAAACCGCCTTGCTTTTGCCTCGCCCTTTGCTGCGGACGAAACGCAGGCTATCCCTAAAAATGGCGGCAATATGCAAAAAAGAGCAAGCCTTTATACGATTGGCGGATTGACGTTTGGCGGCGTGTATTTCGTGCTTGTTGCTATTCTTGCACTCCTGCTTACGATAACGGTAGGCGGATACTTTGCCTTTGCGCTTTGGGGGCTTGTTCCCTATGCAGGGTATTTGTTCTTGCTTAACGTTTTGCCCTTAACCTATAACGGCGGAAAGACGGATATGTCGGTGTACGTCGGCATTAAAAAGGGGGAAGACGCGGAAAAAACGATGCTCGCCGCGATGGAAATTCAGGGCAAGCTTTTCGAGGGGAAAAGCTACGGCGAAATGGACGAGGATTTGTATTTTTCTTTGCCGCAACTCCCCGAAGACGAGCCTCTTTTTGCGATAATGCTCGATTTGCGTTATCGCTATTGGTTGGATAAAGGCGAATACGTGAAAGCGAGCGATTGTTTGAATAGATTGGCGCAAGCAGGGGAATATTTAACGGCGGAAGAAACGGAGAAGATAGCGGCGGAATTCGTGTATATGCACGCGTTAAACGGCGATATCGAACGCGCGGAGGCTTGCGGAAAAGGTTGTGCGGAATACCTGCAACAAGAAACGGTAACCGCCAAGCGTATTTTGATAGCGGTTGCGTTGCTCGGCGGAAAGATGGAGGCTGTAACCTTGTTGAAAGAGCAGGCGCAGGCGTTGCTTGATAACGAGAAGATTGCAGGCAATAGAAAGTTCGAGGAAAAATTGCTTGCAAGATTATAAAAGGTATAAAAAGAGCCGAAATCGTAAATAGTAAGGAAGAAATATTCTGTTTCAAAGGTGTTATCTATGGAATTGAGAACGGAAGTACAAGAAGGAATAAAAACGGAAAGACGGGCAGGGGTACTTATGCCCGTTTCCTCGTTGCCCTCTCCCTTTGGGATAGGCACGTTGGGGCAAGGCGCATACGATTTTGTCGATTGGTTGCACTCGGCAGGTATGAAAATTTGGCAAGTTTTGCCGTTGCTCCCCACCGGTTACGGCGATAGTCCCTATCAATCGTTCGCCTCGGACGCGCTCAATTATTATTTTATTGATTTCGATTTATTGGAAAAGGACGGCTTGTTGGAAAAAGCCGATTATGAAGAAATCGAGTGGTTTAACGACGAACGCCGCGTCGATTACGGGCGTCAGTTTTGGTATAAAGCGACGCTCTTGCAAAAGGCGTTTGATAAATTTGATAAGACCAATGCCGATTGGCAGGCGTTCTTGAAAAAGGGTTTCTATGCCGATTTCGCTTTGTTTATGTCCTTGAAAAAGCACTTTGAGTATCGCCCTTGGAACGAGTGGGATAAAGCGTATAAAAATGCGGACAAAGCAACGCTTGAAACGTATAAAAAGGAAAATGCGAGCGAAATCGAGTTTTGGCAATTCACGCAATACCTTTTCTTGAAACAATGGAACGCTTTGCTTAACTATGCGCACGAAAAGGGCGTTTCCATAATGGGGGATATGCCTATTTACGTTTCTTACGATAGCGTGGAAACGTGGTTGCATAGAAACGAGTTGTTTATGCTCAATAGCAAGGGCGACACTTCCTTGCGTGCAGGCGTACCGCCCGATGCGTTTTCCGAGGACGGTCA
>JAZRSE010000214.1:0-3604 GCA_045651305.1 Candidatus Scatosoma sp.
TAAAACATGGTTTGAACAGTATTTCCCAAAAACGGAAATTTTCATTTTACCTGCTGGCGAAGAAAATAAAAATTTTCAATCATTGTATGGCATTTTAGAAAAAATGACAGGGGCAGGTATGCGTCGAAGCTCTCGCCTATTCGCCGTTGGCGGCGGTGTCGTCGGAGATATCGGCGGTTTGGCGGCGGCATTGTATATGCGCGGTATTTCCTGCGTGCAAATCCCCACGACGCTTTTGTCGCAAGTGGATAGCAGCGTGGGCGGAAAAACGGCGGTGGACTTAAACGGGGTAAAAAACCTCGTGGGCGCGTTTTATCAACCGCAAGAAGTGTTGGTAGACCCTGCGTTTTTGCAAACGCTCCCTGCGCGCGAAATTAAGTGCGGTATTGGCGAAATCGTGAAATACGCCGCGCTCGATAAGGAAATTTTTGATATTCTTTACACGCAAGAACCATTGGACGAGCCGAGCTTTTTAACCTCGCTTATCGAAAAGTGTATCCGCTACAAAGCCAAAGTGGTGGAGGCGGACGAAAAGGAATCGGGAGAACGCCGTAGCCTAAACGTTGGGCATACCACGGGGCACGCAATAGAACTTTCCACGTCGCTTTCGCACGGGGAAAGCGTGTTGTATGGTATGCTTTTGGAAACGGTAATAGCGATAAACGAAAACGTGTGCGAAAGGGAATACGGCGAAAAATTGTTGTCGATTATAAGAAAAGCGCTTGCGATAAAGCCTCTTTCTTCGCCCGATTTTACGAAGATAGATAGGTATGCGCAAAAGGCGAAAGTGGATAAAAAGAACACCTGCGACAACGAAATCAATATGTCGGTGGCAAAATCAAAGGGCGTTTGGACGACGATGAAATTGCCTTTTGAGAAATACGTACAAGCGTTGGAAAACGCCGTGAAAAGTTTGTAAGAGAAGGGTTTGGTATGTTATTCATACGACAAAGAGAAAATTTCTCGGGGGAATTTGAGCTCCCCGGGGATAAATCAATCACCCACCGCGCGGTAATGCTCAACGGCGGCGCGGCAGGCGAGGCGGTGATTACCAATGCGCTTATGGGGGAGGATTGCGTATCCACCTGTCGTTGTATGCGTGCGCTTGGCGCGCAAATCGACATTGACGGAACGACGCTCCGTATCCAAGGTACGCCCAATTTCCGTAGAGGTATGCGCCTCGATTGCGGCAATTCGGGTACGACAATCCGCTTGTTGACGGGTTTTGCGGCAGGCAAAGGGATTGACGCAACGCTTTTTGGCGACGAATCGTTATCCTCTCGTCCTATGAACCGCGTAGCAAAACCGTTGTCTTTGTTGGGCGCGGATATCCGCACGACGGACGGACACGCCCCTGTGGAAATTTGTCCCTCCGTTTTGCACGGCGCGGACGTGCATATAGACGTTGCGTCGGCGCAAGTAAAAAGCGCTATCCTGCTTGCAGGCGTTTCGGCAAACGGCGTAACGAGCGTAACCGAGCCTGCGAAATCGCGCGACCATACCGAGCGTATGCTTTTGGCAATGGGCGCAAAACTTCGCGTAAAAGGGAATAAAGTAACGATAGAAAAAAGCGAACTTTCCTGCGTGGACGTGCGCGTGCCTGCGGATATTTCTTCGGCGGCGTATTTTATGGCGCTCGGCGCGTTGAAAGGTCAAACGCTTTGTAAAAACGTGGGTGTCAACCCCACGCGTACGGGCATTTTGACGGCGTTTGATAAATTGGGCGTAAAATACTCGCTCCTTAATAAACGCACGTCGGGCGGAGAGGAAACGGCGGATATTTTGGTGGAACGCTCTAAAATGCAAGCCATTTCCCTCACGGAAGAAGAAGTGCCTGCAATGATAGACGAGCTGCCTCTCGTGGCGCTTTTGTGCGCGTTTGCGGAGGGGGAAAGCCGTATCACGGGCGCAAAAGAATTGCGCGTAAAAGAAAGCGATAGAATTCGCACGACGGTAGAGTTGATTAGAAATATCGGCGGCGATTGTGAGGAACTCCCCGACGGCTTTATTATTCGCGGCAAGAAAAAACTCGTAGGCGGCAACGTGGATAGCTATTTAGACCACCGTATCGCTATGACGGCGGCGGTTGGGTTGATTGCAAGCGAGAAGGGCGGTGGAATTGCTCGTCCCGATTGTTGCGCGATTTCCTTCCCCGATTTCTTTGATAAGTTGGGCGTTAGCCTTTGAAAGGATAAAGAATAATGAACGATAAAAAAACGCTACGCCTTGGGCTTGTCGGTAAAGACGTGTCCAAATCGAATAGCGAAAGAATACACAAATTTATATTGAGCGAAATGGGCGTTGCGTGCGAGTACGAAAGTTTTTCCGTTTCTCCTGCCGAGTTCGATTTCGCTATGCGCCGTTTGCTTGGCGATTTCGACGGGTTTAATATTACGATACCCTATAAAAAGGACGTGTTCGAATATTTAGACGGAATCGACGATAATGCAATGGCTTGCGCCGCGGTGAACACGGTAATAAACGCCACCCGTCGTGGATATAACACGGACGGCGTCGGTTTTCTAACGATGATAGAAAACGCAGGTATTTTGGTGGACGGAAAAAAGGTGCTCGTTCTTGGCGCAGGCGGTTCGGGTAGAAGTACGGCGGTGGCGCTCAAAAACGCAGGCGCAACCGTGTATATGTACAGGCGTAACCGTGAAGAACTTGAAGAGGTTTGCGCGCAGTTGGGCGTAAATGCGGCGGCGGATATAGAAGAGGGCGGCTACGATATTCTCGTTAATTGCACGGGGGTAGGTATGCACGATACGGAGGGAAAATCCCCCGTTTCCCTTTCGGCGTTTGCCAAAGCGAAGTGCGCGGTAGATTTGATTTACACGCCGAGCAAGTCGCAATTCTTATCGCTTGCGGAAAGCAAGGGGTTAAAAATTTGTAACGGTGCGGCAATGCTCTTTTATCAGGCGTATTATGCGGATTGCCTGTATTTGGAAAAAGAACCTAAAAAGGAAGAGGCGGAAACGCTCTATAAAAAATACGTACGAACGTACGGGGAATAAAAACAAAAGTTTTGCGGAGGCAAAGTATGAAATTTTTAATTATCAACGGGGTAAATCTCAACCTCACGGGAAAGCGTGAAAAGGGCGTGTACGGCACGGCTACGTTGGACGAACTCAACGAAAAAATCGCCTCGTATTGCAAGGAAAACGGCGACGAGGCGGAGTTCTACCAAAGCAATATCGAGGGTGAAATCGTGAATAAATTGCACGAGGCAAACGAGAATAAAGCGTTTGACGGTATCCTGCTTAACGCAGGTGCTTATACGCATTACAGCTACGCAATACGCGACGCGATTGCGGCAATCGAAGTGCCCGTGGCGGAGGTGCATATCTCCAACGTTCACGCGCGTGAAAACTTCCGTAATATCAGCGTTATTTCCGAGGTTTGCAAAGGCTCTGTATGCGGTTTTGGCGTAGGCAGTTATTTGGCGGCAATCGTTGCTTTGAAATGCGCGCTTAATTGAGGAAGAAAATGATACTATCGTTGTGCGGTATGATGGGCGTCGGCAAGACGAGCGTCGGGTTAAAACTTGCGGAAATCACTTCGCTTGCGTGGTTTGATACGGATAAGGTTATCGAAGATAAGC
>JAZRSE010000215.1:0-2142 GCA_045651305.1 Candidatus Scatosoma sp.
CCGCCTTGAAACTCGTCCTCTATCGTGTTATAGATTATTTCCCCGCAGTCCACGTGGTTTGGCTCGATATCCACACCCTTTTCCCACAAAAGGTCTTTCAAAATACGGCTACCGAGCGCGCCCAAATCCCCCGTAACAATCAAATCGTAATAGCTTGCCTTTCGCCCCGTATCCCGCAGGTGACTAAGAATGGTCTTTTGACAGCTTGGGGACATTGCCGCGCCCATATTATTGACGTCCGTAATGCCGTAATCCACCACCTTCCCCACCGTTGCACAGGTGATTGCTGGGGCATTTTTCACTATTTTCCCCCCACCCATGTCCGCAATGAGCGTACCGCCTGCACCCGTAACCGTCCATTGCGCCTGCGGCGGACGGGTATTGCCAAGCTCCAACGGATAGCGGTACTGTCTTTCGGCGGAAGAGAAATGACTCCCCGTCGCGGCAACGACTTTTTTATAGTAGCCCGCGTTGACGAACGCCGCCGCAACAGCCATACTTTCCGCCATCGTAGAGCAAGCCCCGTACACCCCTAAAAAGGGAACGTCGAAATCCCGCGCGGCAAAGCTTGCGGAAATGATTTGGTTGAGCAAATCCCCCGAAATCAAGAGGTCGATATTCTCTTCCGTCAAGCCCGCGTTCTCTATCGTTTTGGATATAGCGTAGGAAAGCATTTTGCACTCCGCTTTTTCATAGGTAGTTTCCCCGAACATATCGTCCGTCAACGCTTTATCTACGCATTTCCCTACGACGCCCGCGCATTCCTTTGGGCCTGCAATCGTGCCCGTGGAAATAATTCTCGGTTTATTGTCAAAAAAAATCGTTTGCATGCGACCTCACAAAAAAAGATAAATCAACCCCACAAGCGTCCCCGACAGCACGCCGTACACGATAATCGGCCCTGCGACGATAAACATTTTCGCCGCCATGCCGTAGATAAGCCCTTCCGTCTTAAACTCTATCGCAGGGGATGCAACGCTGTTTGCAAAACCCGTTATCGGCACGATAGAGCCTGCGCCTGCGTTTCGCCCGATACGGTCATACACCCCCAAACCCGTCAAAAGCGTACCAAGGAAGATAAGCGCGATACTCACCGCCGCGGCTAACTCGTCCCCCGAAAGGGCGAAGGCGTATTCAAAAAGTCCGCGCAAAAACTGTCCGATACAGCAAATTAACCCACCCACCAAAAAGGCGCGAAAACAGTTCTTAAAATGCTGCGTCGGTGGGTCGAAGGAATGTACGTACGCGATATAATTTTTATTGTAATTCTCTCTATTTTTACCCGTCATCTCGTACCTGCCCCCTCTTTCTTGCCAAAATGGGGATTGCGCGTTTCCCTTTCGTCCAGTCTTCTAATTTCGGTATCCTGCAATTTAATTTTCATACCGACAGTTTGCGTAACGGGAATTTTTTTATACAAAAAAACGCCCCTTTTTCAAGGAGCGTTTTATCTCTATACCGATTCTTCTTCCGTTTCCTCTTCGCAATCCGCCTCGACCATGCGACGGAAACGTTTTTTACCCTTATCCGTCAATTTATCATAGACGCGCAAAGCCTCGTAGAGCTGCTTATCGTCTTTATTGTCGCCTGCCTGCTCTTCTATCATATCCTCAAAACCGGTTGCGATAATGGCAACGGGTACGCCTACCATACAGCCGCCGATTAAAAGCATCATAGTAGAAAGCGCCTGCCCCGCCGTCGTGCTAAGTCTTATCTCCGCATCCGCATCCACTATCGTTTGCAAACTAAACAGTATGCCGCTAAACGCGTTCTTGAATATCTCGGGTTGCGCCTTATGCTCCACGGAATACAAAAGCACCGAACATATCATAATAAGCACCGTCATTGCAATAATCGACATTATAATTTGCTTTTTCTTCTTTTGGATTGCTTTACCGAAGTTTGCAATACCGCTTAAATAACGGCTCGCTTTTACAAGACGTAAAATTTTGCACAGCTTGAAAATTTTCAATATCCCCGTTGCCGTGGGAAGGTTGGCAACGAATACGGGAATAATCGACAGCAAGTCCACAAGAGACATAAAGGAAAATATGTAACACATTCTCGCCTTGTCGGGGCGTAACTCGGGATACTCGAAGGGAGCAGTCCACACGCGGAGAATATACTCTATCGTGAATAGAC
>JAZRSE010000216.1:0-7790 GCA_045651305.1 Candidatus Scatosoma sp.
CCCTTGTCCGTTTCCATAAGAGCGACGTTGAGCGTTTCGGGGATATAAATTTCTCTTCCCTTTAAGTTCTTTTCCAAGAACAAGTCCATATCGATAAGCGCGTGAGCGCCGATACAAGCGCCGCTCGTCGTCGAATATACGAGCGCGTTGCCGTCTTTATAACCGATACGGGAATAGGTGTCGTACGCTCTATCACAATCGTACACGTAATCACGCAAAGCGCAAAGCATCAACACGGGGCATTTTACGTACGGAGCGTTCGATTGCGCCTCTACCGCAGCGATATAACTGTGTTGTTCGTCACCCAAGTTTTTCGCGTGTCCGTCGCCGAACTTTGCGTTGCCTGCAAACGATTTCCAACCCACCGCATTGATAGGTACGCCGCATTTCAAATCGGGCGAGAGCATCGTTTGCCAAGCGAGGTCGCCACCCGTGCGCACACCCACTACGCCGATGTTGCCGATATTGGGCAACGTTTTCAAAAATTCTATCGAATACAGGGCAACGTACGTCCACTCGAACCAACAAGTTTGTTCAACGGAAAGCCCTGCCATATCCGTATAGCCCTGTCTGTTTTTATAATTACCGTGCGAAAGAGAGGCAGGATAGATAGTGCGTTGGCTACCCACTTCGTCTTTGGAAGTTTCCCCCGAATAATCGGGCATCAAAACCGCATAACCTTTTTGCAGGAAATAATCCGCCAATTCTTCGTCCAGTTTCCTGCCTGCATCGCCCAGCAAAAGCACCGCAGGGCGTTTACCGCCTCCCTGCGGATATATCAAACGGGCGTAAATACGTACGCTGCCGTCCGCTACCGTATGCCCTGAATAGGCAACGTGGCTATAACGAAAACCACGTTCTTCCTCGATTCCCCATTCCGTCACGTTCAACGGCGAGGTTAAATCGAATTTTTTCCATAAGGCTACTGCACTTACAATCATACCGTTTTGTTCCTCTATTTTTCTCTATTTAGAAAGTTTCCACCTTTAAGGTAGAGCCCTTTATCTCCGTTGCGCCCGTCACCAAAATCTTGTTTTCGATACGGCGCTTTAACTCTTCCACGTGGGAAATTAGCCCGACGGAGAAAGTCTTGCTCAATTTCCCTAAAACGTCCATCACCGTTTCTACGAGCTTTTCGTCCAAAGTACCAAACCCCTCGTCCAAGAAGAAGAACTCGATAGGGCGGCGGGACTTTTGGCATATCGACGCCGAAAGCGCCAACGCAAGCGACAAGGACACGAGGAAGGTTTCCCCTCCCGACAACGTTTTCACCGCGCGCAGGTTGCCTCCGTCGCGGTTGTCGCCCACCTTAAATTCTTTATCGTATTGCAAATAATATCTTCCGCCCGTCAACGAAAGCAACGTCTTGCTGGCTATCAAACAAACCTCTTGCAAATATTCCGAGGCGATAAATTCCAAAAACTTATTGCCACGGAGCAGTTGCCGTAACTCGTCGCACGTTTGCAAGGCGTTTTTCTTTTCCGCAAGCTCTTTCATTAACTCTTTATACCGTTGACGAAGGAGTGTCAAACGCTCCAACTTCGCCTCTTTGAAATTGAGCGAACGAACAATCCCCTCGCAGTTTGCCTTTACGTCCAAAACCGTCGTTTTCGCAACCGACAACGCACTTTCGTCAAAGCCGTCGAACTTCTTTTTATCCGTTTCTTCGCATTGGCGGCGGGTTACTTCGTAATCCTCGAAAAAGGCGTTGCACGTCTTTTGCAAGCGCGCGTAATCCCCCACGCTTTCCACGAGCAGGAGCGCTTGTTGCTCCCCGTCAAAGCCGTTTTCTTTGAGCAACGCTATCACGCCGTTTTGGAGTTGTTCTTCCCTTTCCGCATACGACGACGCCAATTTTTCCTGCGCTTGCATTTCGGCAAAATACACGTTTGCCTGCGCTTGCGCTTTTTCCAAAGCCGCTTGCCCGTCCGCTTGCGATTTTTTCAAAGTTTCCAAGGCAACCGTCAATTCCTTTTCCGTGCCCAAACCTTTCAAATCGGCAATCTTTTCCGTTGCAAGCAACCAATTTTGTCTTAAAAGCGAGCCCTGCGTTTCGATAAGTTTCTTTTCGTTTTCGTTTTTCTCAAACGCCAAGCGACGGCTTTCCAAGTCCTCTAAATCGGCGCGTAACCGCTTTTTACGTTGTTCTTGTTCCTTAAACGCCAAGTTGATAGACATCACGTCTATTATTTCGCCACCGCTTGTTTGCGGCGCGTACTTTTTCAATAGCAGTTGCACGTCGCTTTCAATTGTCGGGTGCTTTTCCAAAAGCGTTTGTAAATCCACGCGGATTTCCCCGTACGTATCGGCAAGCAACACGCCCTTATAATTGCGTTTCAAATAATCAAGCAAGCTGCTATCCTCGCCAAGCGCGGATAATTCCTCTTCTATCTTCGCCTTTTTCCCTGCGAAATCTTCTTGGGGGCATTTGTCTTTCAACGCGCGGTATTTTGCCACGCAAGCGTCCAATTCCCCTTTTAACTTTTCCGCGTGCGCCCTGTCCTGCGCCCCGTCTTTCACCTTTTGTAATTGCACGGAAAGGGCGACTATTTTTTCATCAAAACCGCTTTCTTCCAAATACGCTTTGGCGCGGCGTTGTCTTTCGAGCGACGTTTCGTAGCCCGTCTTTGCGTCCTTGCCTTTTACAATCGAAAGCGTCTTTTGTCTTTCCGCCTCTTTTCTCTCGTCTATCTTTTCCTTTACCGCCTGCGCTTTGGGGTACGCCTCCAACCGCTGACGAAGAACTTGCATATCCTCTTTTCTTTCTTGCAACGCCGCAAGCTTTTCCAAAAG
Source organism: Candidatus Scatosoma sp. (assembly GCA_045651305.1). Lineage (GTDB taxonomy): Bacteria > Bacillota > Clostridia > Christensenellales > Borkfalkiaceae > Scatosoma. The sequence goes on from JAZRSE010000216.1 coordinate 2,794, forward strand.
AGCGTCGTACGCTTGCTTTTCCTTTTGGAGGGATAACAGCGTTTGCAATCTCTCTTCCGCAACCGCAAGCGTTTCTTTCGCCTTTTCCCCGTCTATGCGCTCCTGCGCGATTTCCGCCTGTGTGCGCGCGTAAAGTTCATCGTCGCCGCCCTCGTTCTCTTCCATTTTCGCCGTGATTAAATTCACTTCTTCTTCGGCGCGGAAATACCGCTCGTTCACCGCTTTTGCAAGGCGTTCGCCATACTTTTCCAAGTTGAACAATCGTGCCACGAGCTTTACACGCTCCGCCGCCGTCGATTTTACAAGCGCCGCAAAATCGCCTTGGGGCAGGGCGATACACATCTTAAAATCGGCAAAGGTAAGCCCGATAATTTCCTCTATTTTCTCGTCTACGTCGCGCGCGCCCTCCGCCAAAGCAAGCAATTCTCCCGACGGCGTGCGTTCGTATAAATACGCTTTCGTCGTACCGTTTTTTCTACGGCGTTCTCTCTTGACGCGATAGGTGCGGCGGACGCCGTCCGTTAAAATCTCAAAATCGAACGTTACGTACGCACCCTCGGCGCGGTGGTTGATACAATCGTTAAACGATTTGGGCGCACGGTCTATCTCGCCGTACAATGCAAAATGTATGCTGTCGAGTATCGTACTTTTCCCGCTGCCCGTGTCGCCGAATATACCGAACACGCCGCCTTGCAACAATTTGGAAAAGTCGATTTGCGCTTTATCTTCAAAACTATTCAAACCGCAAAATTCCAAATATACAGGTTTCATACGCCACTCCTTTTTTCTTATTCAATCGTCTTTCAACGCTCCTCAATCTCGGCAAGCGTTTCTAAAAATAAAGCCTTTACTTCCCTTTTCGGCTCGGCATTATACGTGCTTTTATAATACGCGTCGAAAAGAGCCTCGTCCGAAAGCCCCTTTCTCGATTCGAAAACGAGTTCCCCCTCCGCGCGAATTTCCGTGAGCAGGGAAACGAGGTTTTCCTTTTCGTAAAGCCGCAAAGAATCCGCTTTCGTGAGCGGTGAGGAAAGCACCAACGTCAATTCGACAAGCTCGTTTGGATAGTTCTCCAAAAGTTTCACGCCGTCCTCTATATTTTCCGCCGCCAAACGGATAAGCTTTCTGCCGCTAACAAGCGCAACGTCCTTTAAGTTTACAACCCCCTCTTTCGTTAAATCGAACACTTTAACGCTCTTATCGGGGCGTTCATCAAAAGAGTATTGCAAGGGAGAACCGCTATAATAGCAATTCCCGTGTCCCATTTTTTGTTTTTTATGCAAATGACCAAGCGCAATATAATCGCTCTTTGGCAACAACTCGGCAGGAACCGCCCTTGCGCCGCCCAAGTCGATTTCTCGCTCCCCGTCGGACACCGCGCCGCCTGCCACGAAAATATGCGCCATAAACACGGACGGCAATTTTTCTACGTTGGCGTTTGCCCCCTCGTCCATCCAGCTTTTCATACGCTCTATATACGAAAGCTCCGATTTCTCTTCCTTAAAACGCGCCTCGTTGGGATAGGGCAAAGTGGAAACGAAAATTCTTTCTCCGTTGCCGTTTGTAAACACGGCGTAGCCCTTGCCCGATTGCACGGGACGGGTAGCACGCGCGTTTTCTTTCACCAAAACGGGCATACGAGCATTGCCGATTATGTACACGCCTTGCTCTTCCGCAAAAGGTGCAACGGACGCAAGCCGTACCCCGTCGTCGTGGTTGCCGCTGATAATCAACACGGAGCGGTTGTTCCCCGCCACCCTTTTGATTTTGGAATAGAACAATTCCTCGGCGTCCGCGCTGGGAGTGTAGGTATCGAAAACGTCGCCTGCAAGAAGGACGAGCTCGATATTTTCGTCGTCGCAAATTTTCGTTATTTCGTCCAACACTTGCGCTTGTTCGTCCAAACGCTCTCTGCCCATAAGACGTTTTCCAACGTGCCAATCGGACGTGTGCAAAATACGCATCTCGCTCTTCCCCCTTTTTTCTTTTTTGTTTTTTTATGAAAAATCGTTTGAAACGGCTTGATTTTGCCAAATAAAACGGGTATAATAGAACCTACCTCGTCAAGATAGGGGCAACTATACTTGTTCATTATACACTATTTATAAGAATAAATCAAGAGCAAAGCCCTCAATCAACGAAAATTTTATTAAAAATATACAAAGGTTTTTGCTTTTTTCACTATGTGAAAGGGTATTTGACGATGACACGCAAAAGACGATAGGAGGCGCGGTATGGCATTTTGTTCTTTTTCCAAAGACAACGACGGAAATTCGTTCGTGACGTTGGAAAACAAATTTATCACCAAATATTTGCCCGAGGCTGACGGATTTGCCGTAAAGGTGTACCTTTACGGTTTGTATCTTTGCAAAAATTTCGACAACGATTTTTCCCTCTCGTCTATGGCGGAGGTTTTGAAAACTACCGAAGATAAAATAATATCGGCGTTTGATTTTTGGGAGGATTACGATTTGGTGGAAATCATTTCCAAATCCCCTTTCGCCGTGCAGTACTTGCCCGTTAAATCGGCGCTTGGCAGACCGAAAAAGGTACGCTACGAACAGTATGGCGATTTCAATAAGGAGTTGCAAAGAAAATTGCAAGCGGTGGGGAAATTCGTTTCCGCAGGCGATTACCGCAAATATATGCACTTCTTGGAAGAAAACCCTATCCAACCGCAAGCCTTTCTTCTTATCGTCGAATACTGTATCAACAAACAAGGCGAAAACGTCGCCCCTGCCTATATCTTTAACAAGGCGAAAAAGCTAATTAAAAACGGTTGCTCCACCTACGAACAGGTGGAAAGAGAGCTGTCCAGCTTTAACGCAAACGAAACGGACGTCAACCAAGTATTAAGCGCGCTTGGCTCTTACCAAAAACAGGCGGACGAAAGCGACTATTCGCTGTATAGAAAATGGACGGAAACGCTTGGATTTACCAAAGACGGCATTATCGCCGCCGCCAAAAAGGCAAAGCGCAATATCTCTTCCCTCGATTATATCTTGGAAGAATTGTACGAAAGAGGAAAAAAGGACGCAAGCGAAATTGAAACGTATTTAAGCGAACGGGAAATGCTTTCCAAATTGACTTTCCGCATCGCAAGAAAGCTGGGCGTAAAGGTAAGCAACCCTGCAACGTATATCGACGAATACGTGGAAAAATGGTTTGCTTGCGGATATGACGAAAGTTCCCTTTTGGACGTGGCTTTGTACTGCTTGAAAACCGACCGCGGCAGCTTTGACAGTATGAACGCCGTCGTGGATAAATTGTTCGCAAACGGCGTCGTTGCCAAAGAGGACGTAAAGGCATTTTTGAAAGAGAGAATAAGCGAGTGGACGCTCTTTGAAAAACTCCGTGAAATTTGCGGAAACGTAAGAAAAAGCGCCACCAACGTATCTATGATACGTACTTGGAAGGATTGGGCGTTTGACGACGAGATGATTTTGGAGGCGGCAACCCGTAGCGCAAGCAGCGCAAACCCTATCCCGTATATGAATAAAATACTTGCCGATTGGAAAAAAGACGGCGTATTTACCGTCAAGGATATCGCGAAAAACGCACCCGTTTCCACGGGCGCAAAAACGTCGGTTTCCCCTGCCGTAGAGGCAATCAACGCAAAGGCGGACAGGGAAAGATATTACGCGTTGCTTAGAGAAAAAGCGATTGGAAAAGCGGACAAAAACCTCGCCAAAGCCAACAAAAACGCTCGCTTTAAGGAGATTTCTTCCCAGCTTGCCGCAATGGAAATTTCCCTTGCCAAAGCGGAGGTGTTCGAGCCGAATAAACTCCCCTCTTTGCAAGAGAAAAAGCGCGAACTTATGTCTTTACGCCAAGAAATTTTAGCGGAAATGAACATACGCGAAGAGGATTTAACCCCGCAATTTACCTGCCAAAAATGTGGCGACACGGGATTTTTGGAAAACGGAAAAGCCTGCGATTGTTATAAAAATTAAAACGAAAATATATGAAAAACGCACCCTTAGGGTGCGTTTTGTTTATCGTACGCTATCCACGCAAAAATTATTTTTAAGATTTTTTAGAAAGAGCGATAAAAACGCTTGCTATTTTCAAAAAAATACAGTAATATAAATAGGCTGTTTGAAATAAAGCACTTGCAGAGATGTCTGAGTGGTTTAAGGAGCACGATTGGAAATCGTGTGTTGCAGGAATGTAACCGGAGGTTCAAATCCTCTTCTCTGCGCCACGAAAAAGGATACGCGAAATGCGTATCCTTTTTTCGTTTTTTTAACGCTTTTTCGTTTCACAAAAAAATCCTTGACAAAATAATACCCTTGTATTATAATAAAAATCAAGTAAAGGAGTTTTGTTATGAAAAAATCAACCTCTATTATCGTCGCAAGCATTTGTCTTGGTTTTTTCGCCTTATGTAGCATCATTACCATCATTGGATATATCATAGGTGAAAATGATATCTCTTTCCCTATCGGGTTTGGTATTTTTGCGCTTGTTGCGGGTTACTATTTATATCTTTTCATCAAAGAAAAAGAATTTTTCCTTGAAAGATTACGCTTGAAACGAGTACTAAAATATTATCGCAGCGAGAAAAAAGACAAAGGCTCTATAAAATTAGGCAATTACTTAAACAGTCGGCACAAATTATTTATTAAATTTTGTCCAGTTTGTGGAAAAGTATGTTCCGGTCTTCTTACGGATAGACCCTGTCGCCGTTGTAAAACCCTATTTTCCAAAGACACGGAAAAATTCACGTTGGAATGCAAAGGTATTTCCAAACACCGTTTGGCTTCATTATATTCACAAGATTACAACGAATTAAAGGCTCTTATTTTTCATTATGACCCCACCACCAACGTCACGGATTCTTCTAGCGGTGGCGACAGTATCAACATTAACATCACTATTACACACAACTAAATTGATTCAAACGAAAAAGCACGCCAACATGGCGTGCTTTTTTTGTTGTCTTTTAGTTTATTACGGACGCAAACCGCTACCGCCTTGGAGCGTAATCGTTTCAC
>JAZRSE010000217.1:0-2717 GCA_045651305.1 Candidatus Scatosoma sp.
CGGTGGACGCGGACGAGTTGACGGAAGAGGGGTTGCTCCCCGGGAAGGTGCTCGTTTATAGACAGGGCGGTAAAGCGCCTGCTATGCTCGATTGCGGCAGCGTGCCTGCGGAATTTGCGGCGGAAGAGGAGTGGTTGGAAAAGGAATTTTCCTTGATAAGCGGCATTAGCGATTTGTCGCAAAGCTCTACGCCTATGCGTGTAACGAGCGCGTCGGGGTTACAACTTTTATTGTCGCAGGACGAAAGCAGGTTGTCCGCTACGATTGGCAGTATCGAACGCGCCGTAAAGGCGGTGGGGAAACAAATCTTGCGTTTATACCGCCAATTTGCAGGCTCGGCAAGGTTGATGACGCTTGCAGGGGAAAACAAGAAAACGCAGGTGTACTATTTTAACGCGGCGGATTTGGACGTGAGCGATTTACAGCTCGATTGTCAAGACGGCGTAACGCCCGAAGAGAAGAAAACGACGATTTTGCGTTTGTACGAGGCAGGACTGCTTACCGACGAGGAGGGGAAGATGTCGACGGAGAATAAAAACCGTGTTTTGGAGGCGTTCGGGTTTGGTTCGCTTGAAAACGCGAGGGATATTTCCGCATTGCATATCGCAAAGGCAGGCGAAGAGAATTTGGCGATGAAAAAGCAGGACGTTGGCGTTGACGAATACGACGAACACGCTTTGCATATCACCGAACATACCCGTTTCTTGCTCTCGTCCGAGTTCAAGAAATTAAAGGATAAAGAGGACTTGAAGAAACGTTACGTAGAGCATATTGCGGAACATAAAAAAGCGCAAAAAGCGCAGGCACAAGATTAAAAAGACGGGGGCAGGTATGCGCCAAAAAAAATGAAAAAGGAGAGGGAATATGGAGAAAAAGGATAACGGATACGTAGAAAATACTCAAACGGAGGCGTTCGCATCGGCGAGTGTAGGAGCGGAGGGAGAAGAGAGCTGCCTAAAAAATGCCTCGACGGGAATTGGGAAGTTTAAGGACGTAGACGCCCTTGTAAAAGCTTACGACTGTTTACAGGCGGAATTTACCCGTCGCAGTCAACGGCTAAAACAACTCGAAAGAGAGGCGGAAAATTTCAAAAGGGAAAGCGCGTCGGCAATAGTGGTGGAAAAACTGCGAGAAAATGCCGAGAAGGTGAAAGCGGAAGAGGAAAAATTCGACGGCTTTATCGCTGAATTGGAGGGGACGAACGTACGCGTCCACGACGAGGTTGCGCAACAAAAAATGAAACCCGCAAACCAAGCGACGGGGGAAGGGGATACGCAAGCGGCGGAAACGCTTGATAAAAACCTATTCGGTCCGTCGGCGGACGTGAATAGCGTGCGCGAGGTCGAAAGCAAAGAGGTCAAAGGAGAGGAGGCGTCGCCTGTTACGGGAGAAACGTTCGTTGCGGAAAGCCGAGGCGTGCAAAATTCTTCCGAAGAACTCTACCGTATGGCAAGCGAGGACGAGCAGGTGCGATTGAAGATTATCGGGGAGTATTTACAAACGCTCGGTAAAGCGGGCGCACCGCTTGCAAAGGGCGGCAACGGGCTGCTTTCGACGCCACCGATAAAAGCGAGAACGGTACGCGAGGCTGGGGAGATGGCGTTGCGTTGGTTTAAGCGTGAAGGCGTGGAATTTTAACGCCGAAAAAAAGTAAAATAAAGGAGTATAAAAATTATGGTAACTATTGAAACTGCGGATAACGCATTGAAATCTTTTTATTTGGACGCTATTACGGAGGCGATTGATAAAAAATCCAATCCGCTTTTGGCAAGAATTCAACAAACGACGTCGAACGTAGTAGGTAAAGACGTTAAAAAGCTTGTAAAACTCGGTATCAACGGCGGTATTTCCGCAGGCAGCGAAACGGGTGATTTACCCAGCGCAAGCCCGGAAGAACGTATCGTATTTACTTCGACGTTGAAGAACCTTTACGGCACGATTCAAATTTCCGACAAGGCACTTCGCGCGTCGGCAAGCAACGAGGGCGCGTTCGTCAACTTGTTAAACGACGAAATGCAAGACCTTATCAAGAGCGCTAATTTGAACTTTGGCAGAATGTTGTTCGGCAACGGCACTGGTCAACTTGGTATTGCGGCTGGTTGCGCACCCGAAGAAAACACGATGACCATTGGGGAAAACAGAGGTATTGTAGAGGGTATGGTAATCGACTTTATCTCTATGGACGGCTCTACGGTATTCGGTAGCGGATATAAGGTACTTAGCGTGGATTACGAGTTGAACAGAGCCCGCGTTAAGGGGGATAAGCCTTTGTCCGAAGTATTGTCGGGCCCCTGCCATATCTATTTGCACAACTGCAAGGGCTATGAAATTAGCGGTTTGAGAAGTATTTTCGAAAACGCCGTTCTTTACGGGGTAGAAAAGGATAAAGTGCCTATGATAAAGCCGTACGTTAAAGAGAGCGTTGGCGCAATTAGCGAATTGACGATTCAAACGGCGATGGATAAAATCGAACAAAAGTCGGGCGGTAAAGTCAACTTTATCGTATGTTCTTGGGGTGTTAAACGCGCTCTTGCGGAATACTACCGTTCGAAAAACGCGGTATTGCCCAGTATGTCGCTTGACGGCGGTTTCAACGCGATGAGCTTTAACGGTATTCCCGTAATTGCGGATAGATTCTGTCCCAAGGGAACGATGTACCTTTTGAACACGGACGATTTCAAGTTGCATCAACTTTGCGATTGGAAGTGGTTGGAAGG
>JAZRSE010000218.1:0-6450 GCA_045651305.1 Candidatus Scatosoma sp.
ACCGAAGCGGTTATCACCTGCCCTGCATATTTCTCGGATAGCCAACGTCAAGCAACGAAGGACGCAGGCAAAATTGCGGGCTTGAACGTACTTCGTATCATCAACGAACCTACGGCGGCGGCGCTTGCGTACGGTCTTGATAAGGACAAGGGCGGCAAGGTTATGATTTACGACCTTGGCGGCGGTACGTTCGACGTTTCCATTTTGGAAATTAGCGACGGCGTTTTCGAAGTTTTGGCAACGAACGGCGACACGAAACTTGGCGGCGACGACTGGGATAACAAGATTATTTCCTACCTCGTTGACGAATTCAAGAAAGACAAGGGCATTGATTTGTCCAAAGACAAAATGGCAATGCAACGTCTTAAAGAAGCGGCTGAAAAGGCGAAGATTGAGCTTTCCGGTATGAGCTCCACCAACGTAAACCTTCCCTTTATTTCGATGAGCGCGGACGGCCCTCAACACCTTGACATCACGATTACGAAACAAAAATTCGAGGCGATCACGGCAGACCTTTTGGAAAGCACGGTCGCTCGTATGAAAGCGGCTATGCGTGACGCTGGGCTTTCGTACAGCGACATTGATAAGGTTATTCTCGTGGGCGGTTCTACGCGTATGCCTGCGGTTGTTGCAAAGGTTAAAGAAGTTACGGGCAAAGAACCCTTCAAGGGCATCAACCCCGACGAGTGCGTTGCTATCGGCGCGGCTGTACAAGGCGGCGTTTTGACGGGCGAAGTAAAAGACGTGCTCCTTCTCGACGTTACGCCCCTTTCCTTGGGTATTGAAACGCTTGGCGGCGTATTCACGCGTATCATTGATAGAAACACGACTATCCCCGTAAAGAAGAGCCAAATCTTCTCCACGGCTGCCGATAACCAAACGAGCGTTGATATTCACGTATTGCAAGGCGAACGTGAATTCTGCAAAGACAACAAGACGCTTGGCAACTTTATGCTTACGGGCATTGCTCCTGCTCCCCGCGGAATTCCGCAAATCGAAGTTACGTTCGACATCGACGCAAACGGTATCGTACACGTAACGGCGCAAGACAAGGGCACGGGCAAGACGACGGATATCACGATTACTTCGTCCACCAACCTTTCGGAAGAAGAAATCGACAAAGCTGTAAAAGACGCTGAAAAGTTTGCGGAAGAAGACAAGAAACGCAAAGAAAAAGTGGATAACAGAAACAAGCTTGACGGCATGATTTTCTCCGTTGAACAAACGATGAAAGAGGCAGGAGATAAGCTTGACGAAAACGATAAAGCTACCTTGCAAGCGGCTATTGACGCGGCGAAGAAGGAACTTGAAAGCGACGATGACGATAGAATTAAAGCCGCTTACGATAAGTTGATGCAAGACGTTCAACCCGTATTTACGAAGATGTATCAAGCGGGCGCGGCGGCAGGCGCGGATAACGCAGGCGATAACGGCGATACCGAATTCCATCAATAATCACGGGTAAAATCCGTTGAACGCATACTTGTATGCGTGTAAAGCAAAAAAATACTTCGGGTTTGACGATTTTTTGTCAAACCCGTAAGTGCTATAAAGGGTATAAAAATTATGGCAGATAAGAAAAATTATTACGAAACGCTGGGCGTGGATAAAAAGGCTACGCCCGACGAGATAAAATCGGCGTATAGAAAGCTTGCGATGAAATATCACCCCGATAGAAATCAGGGCAACGAAGAGGCGGCGGAAAAGTTCAAGGAAATCAACGAAGCGCACGAAACGCTTTCCGATCAACAAAAGCGCGCGGCGTACGATTACGAGCTGGAACACCCCGGTATGGGCGGTTTCGGCGGCGGAGCAGGCGGTTTTGGCGGTTTCGGTGGCTTTGGCGATATCTTTGGCGATTTGTTTAGCGGTTTCGGCTTTGGCGGCGGCGCGCAAAGAACGGCGCGTAGCGAAGTGGGCGAAGATATTCAACGAGAAATGACGCTCTCGTTTATGGACGCGGCAAAGGGCTGTAAAAAGACCTTCTCGTATAACCGTAACGAGCCTTGTTCTTCCTGTAAAGGCACGGGTGCAAAGAACGGCACGGAATACTCCACTTGCTCTAAATGTAAAGGCTCTGGCGTGGTGCAACAAATCCAAAACACGATGTTTGGGCGTACGATTCGTCAAACGGTTTGTCCCGATTGCGGCGGCAATGGCAGAACGATTAAAGAAAAGTGTCCCGAGTGTAAGGGCAAGGGCTCTCAACGCAAGGAAACGACGGTTACCATTGATATTCCCGCAGGCGTTGACACCAACAGCTATATGAAGAAAAAGGGCTTTGGGCAGGCTGCGCCAAACGGCGGCGTACCCGGCGATTTGATTATCGTTTTCCGTGTAGAGCCGCATAGAATTTTCGTGCGTGATAAGTTCGATTTGCGTATTGATTTGCCTGTTTCGTATAAAACGGCGGTGCTTGGCGGCGTGGTAAAAGTGCCTACTTTGGACGAAACGTTCGATTTCACCATACCCGAGGGCACGCAAAGCGGTCAAGTATTCACCGTACGCGGAAAGGGCATTAAATCGGCGAGAAACGGCACGGGCAATTTGCTTATCCGCGTGATTGTGGAAGTGCCTACCAAGATTTCCAAAGAGCAAAGAAAGCAAATAGAGAAGATGGATAGCGAGCTTGATTTGAAACAGTATGAGCGTATGAAAAAATACGCCGACAACGTTAGCGCGCTCTACGGCGAAAAACCGTATAAGTAAAAAACAAAAACCGCTTGGCGATATGCCAAGCGGTTTTATGATGCTTTGAAAAATTATTCTTCCGTGTTTTGCGTTTCGTCCGTTTCGTCGTGTTTGGAGGCAGGCATTTTCATTGCGATTAAGAAAAGCGCCAAACCAAGGAGGAAAAGGATGGGAAGGGGGATTAAGCTGACGTTAATCCACGTTGCCTTTGAAAGGGGGAAGAATATCCCCAAAAGGCTGATTAAGCCAAGGCCAAGGATAGCGGCGCTCTTGCCGAAAATGTCGTAAACGCCGAAGAATTCACCCGTTTTATCGGAGGGGATAAGCTTGGTGAAGTAGGAACGGGACATCGCTTGAATACCGCCTTGGAACATACCAACGGACACAACGAGAATCCAGCATTGCCACTCTTGACGAAGGAATACGGCAAACACACCGATAGCGGCGTATGCCGAGATTGCCACAAGCAACAATTTTTCGCAAGAGATTTTTGCGGAAAGTCTGCCGAAGATAATCGCGCAGGGGAAGGCAACGAATTGCGTTACGAACAACATAATAACGAGTTTTACTTGGTCAAAGCCCAAGTCCGTGCCGAGCGCGGTTGCCATTTTGATAATGGTATGTACGCCGTCGATATAGAAGAAGAACGCGAGCAAGAACAAAAGCGCTTTCTTATTCTTTGCCAAATCCTTGAACAAGCCGCCAAGACGCTTAAACGTTTCTTTAACGGGTTTTTCGGGCTTGGGCAAGAAATGGATTTGCTTATAATTCTTATACAAGGGCAAGGTGAAGATAAGCCACCAAGCCGCCGTAATCAAACAACCGAGGGAGAAAGCGTAGCCTTCAAACCACTCTAAACCGGGCACCATCGTACCGAGCACGTAAAGCACCAAGCAAAGCGCAAAGGGAATACAGCTGCAAATATACCCCCAAGCGAAACCGTTTGCGGAAACTCTGTGCATATTCTCTTCGCTCGTAATATCGTTGAGCATCGAATCGTAGAAAACGTTTGCCGAGGCAAAGCCCACTTCCGTAACGATATAAAGGACGAGGAATAAAATGCCTGCAATCGTGAACTTGGAAATAAACGAGAACAACGAAAGCACCGCGCAAGAACAAATGCCGATTAAGGCAAACGTCATAAACACGCCGCGTTTTTTACTGAAATCGGCGTACGTGCCGAGGATAGGGCACAATATCACGGCAATTACCGTGACGATAACGTTGGTCAAACCCCAAACGGACGTAAGGTTGTCCGACGGGGAAAGGAACTTAAAGTAAAGAGAAAGGAGCGCCGTTGCAAGCATTACGTATGCCGAGTTTGCTACGTCGTAAAGAATCCAACTCTTTTCTTTTTTGGTAAAGCCCGTTTTGGCTTGTACCTGCGTTTTGGTTTCTTCCATTAGAGTATTTCCTCCGTAATTTTTATACCGCTATAATTATAGCGGAAGATTTCGTTTAATTTCCCCGTTTGAACAAGGGTGGGGAGCGCAGAGAAATATTCTTCGATTAAGCTTGCGCCCAAGGGGATTGCTTTTTCGAATTTCTCGTATAACACTTCGCAAATTTCTTTGCAAAGGGGGTCGTCCTTTTTATGTACGAACATATCCCCGAATTTTCTTTCCATACCGACAACCTTTAACAACGCGTGCGCGATACAATGGAAAAACTCGCATTTCTTCGTGAAATAGCCGTTGATTTTGCGTATCGTTTTAATAGAAAGAGCAATATTTTCTTGCGGTACGTTCAAGGCTTTTGCGCAAGCCTCGCACGTGCCGTTTTCGTCCTTTATCGGGGTGGCGGTGTTGTAGCCGCGTATCGGTTTTCCGTCCTTTTTAAGGATATATTTATCAAATTCCGATTCAATCTTCCCATGCGTGGGTTTCGTCGAGGAATTGTCGTCGATGTACTTATGCGTGGATACGTCCAAGGTGAAATGGCACATAAATCCGCAAACGTACGCGGCAAACGCACCGTTTTTCTCTAAAATTTCTTCTACGCTTTCGCCGCTTGCGTTTTCCAAGAGGAACTTGCCCATATCCAAATAAAAATCTTCTGCGGCAAGCGCGTGCAAGTGCGTGCCAAACGCGCGGATATCGTTTTTCTTCATCGGGCGATGATAAAATAAAATATCGGGCCCTTGCGTACCGAGCGCAAACGCCTCGGGGTATTTTTCCACGTGCGCGGAAAAACAATTAGGCAGGGATTTTAATACTTCTTCGCCAAAGCGGTAATGCGCGTACAGGGCAGGCATAAAAGCTCCTTTCAATCGACAAATTGGCGCTTTTTGCGCTCATTATCACCATTATATCACAAAACTTTGAAAAAAGATAGCGTTCAAACGGAATTTTTTTCATAAAGAAAGAGATATTTGCAAAAACTATCAAGGGAGAGCGGAAAAGCAAAGGCTACGCCTTCTTTTGAAAAATAACGTTCAAGGGGTTTACATTTTACAAAAAAAATGCTATAATATAAACAAATGTTTGAAGAGCGTTTTGCTTATTGCGCGCTATTGTAATGATAGATACAAGGCGTTGCGTAGAAAGGCAATTTGTGTAAGGTGGGATATGGAGTTTAAGTTACACTCTGCGTTTGCGCCGACGGGCGACCAACCGCAGGCAATTGAAAAGTTAACGGAGGGCGTACTCGACGGGATGCGCGCGCAAGTGCTTGTCGGGGTGACGGGCAGCGGTAAAACGTTTACGATGGCAAACGTGATTAAAAACGTCAACCGTCCCACGCTTGTAATCGCGCACAATAAAACGCTTGCCGCGCAGCTTTGTAACGAGTTTAGAGAATTTTTCCCTGAAAACCGCGTAGAGTATTTCGTTTCCTACTACGATTATTATCAACCTGAAAGCTATATCCCCACCACCGATACGTATATTGAAAAAGACCTGTCGATGAACGACGAAATCGACAAACTGCGCAACAGCGCAACGGGCTCGCTTATGGAAAGAAAGGACGTTATCGTAGTGGCGTCCGTGTCCTGTATTTACGGCTTGGGCGCGCCCGAGGAATATTTCCGTCTTTCCTTGTCCTTGCGCCCTGGTATGGAGTGGGAGAGAAACGAGCTTATCCGCAAACTTATCGAGTTGCAATATTCCCGTAACGACGTAGATTTCAAGCGTTCTACCTTCCGTGTACGTGGGGATAGTTTGGAAATTTTCCCTGCGTCCAATTCGGAAGTGGCTATCCGCGTCGAGTTTTTCGGCGACGAAATAGAGAAGATATACGAAGTGGAGGCGTTGACGGGGAAGAAGGTGAACGAACTTTCCCACGTGGCGATATTCCCTGCCAGCCAATACGCAGTAGGCACGGAAAAATTAAAAAGCGCGCTTTCGATGATTGAAGAGGACTTGCAAGGGGAAGTGCGCGCCTTTGAGGACGAGGGCAAAATTTTGGAGGCACAACGCTTAAAACAACGCACCGAGCACGATTTGGAAATGATGCGTGAAATCGGGTATTGTAGCGGCATAGAAAATTACAGTAGATATTTCGACGGCAGAAACCCGGGCGAGCCCTCTTTTACGTTGCTCGATTACTTTCCGCAAGGGGAGTTTTTGGTGTTCATTGACGAGAGCCATATGACGATTCCGCAAATCCGCGCGATGTACCACGGCGATTTATCGAGAAAGAAAAATCTTGTAGAATACGGTTTCCGTATGAAAGCGGCTTACGATAACCGTCCGCTTACCTTTCCCGAATTCGACGCTCGCGTACCGCAAGTGGTGTACGTGTCCGCAACCCCCAAGTCGG
>JAZRSE010000219.1:0-3235 GCA_045651305.1 Candidatus Scatosoma sp.
CCCTGCCATTTTTCTATCAACGATTGCGCCGTCACCGCCGCAAAGCACACACGATAGGAAAGCGCGCTTTCGCTTTCTTTGATACACTCTTTTAGCAAAGCTTTCGCCCTTTCGTCCACTTCGCCTCTATACCCTGCATAACGAAAAACCTCTTTCTCGTTTATCTTGGGCGGAGTATATGTTTTTATCAATACCTTATTCAGCATTTTTCCCTAAAATATTCGAAAGATTTTCTTGAATTTTTTGCGCTATATCAGGCTTGTTCATCGAATACACGTGCACGTTGTAAATGCCGTTTGCATACAAATCAATAATTTGGTCGGTCGCGTAGGCAATGCCTGCCTGTTTCATCGCCGCAGGGTCGTCGCCGAATTTATCGACGAGCGCCTTAAAGCGTTGGGGCATAAACGAACCGGAAAGCGTCACCGCCCTCTCCACCTGCTTTGCGTTGGTGATAGGCATAACGCCTGCAACCACGGGCACGTTTATCCCTGCTTGGCGGATTTTATACAAGAAATTGTAGAGGAGGTTGTTATCGAAAAACATTTGCGTCGTTAAAAAGTCGCACCCGGCGTCCACTTTCGCTTTCAAATACTCGATATCTTCCTTTTGCGAGGCGCTTTCAGGGTGAACCTCGGGATAGCACGCGCCGCCCACACAAAAATCGCCGCCGCTTTGTTTGATGTCCGCAATCAAATCAACGGCGTGACGGTAATCCCATTGCGAGCGGTCTTCCAGCGCCCTATCCGCAGGGATATCTCCGCGCAAAGCCATTATGTTTTGCACGCCCGCTCTTTTGAAATCTTCAATCCGTTCTTTCACCGTTTCCCTCGTGGAGGATACGCAGGTGAGGTGCGCAAGAGAGGGTACGTCGAACGCCGCTTTGATGTTTTTAGCAATTTCGAGCGTGTATTTGCTCGTACCGCCGCCTGCGCCGTAAGTAACGCTCATAAACGCAGGCTTTAAGCGCGCAATTTCTTCCGTTGCCGTTTTTACGCTGTCGTACACGTCGTCCGTCTTGGGCGGAAACACCTCGAAAGAAAGAGAATATTTATTTTGCTTGAAAAGCTCGGTAAGTTTCATTTTCTCCCCTCGTTTATCGTGGTTTATTATAATTCTATTATAATACCTTTTCATTATACTACTTAAAAAAAGTTTTTTCAAGGCTTTTATAGCGGTTTTTGCATATATTTATACTCTTTTTTATTTGCTTGACAAAAAAGACGGGAAGTTTTATAATACGGGTATGGAAAAACAAATAATTACACCCGTTGCCTTTATCCGCAACGACTTCAAAGAAAAATTCGGCATACCCCGTCAAAGCGGCAGAGCCCCCTCGCTCGTTTCCCGTATCGTATTCGAAAAGGAATACCGCGTAGACGAGGCTCTTCGCGGCATTGAGGGCTTTTCCCATTTATGGCTGCTCTTTTCCTTTTCCAAAACCCCCGAAAAGGAATTTTCCCCCACCGTTCGTCCGCCCCGTTTAGGGGGTAACGAGCGCGTAGGCGTGTTTGCAAGCCGTTCCCCTTTCCGCCCCAACCGTATCGGGCTTTCCTGCGTGAAACTGCTTGGCATTGAAAAGACGGACGAGGGCAGCGTTTTGCTCGTATCCGGGGCAGACCTTTTGGACGGAACGCCCATTATCGACGTCAAGCCCTACCTGCCCTTCACCGATTGCATTGAAAACGCCGTGGGCGGTTACGCCGATATCCACGAAAACGATTGTTTGCAAGTGGTTTTTCCGCAAGAGTTGTTATCGCTTATCCCCAAGGAAAAACAGTCTGCTTTAATCGAGTGCCTCGCCGACGACCCCCGTCCTTCCTATCAAGAAGAGGGCAGGACGTACGGGATGAAATTTGGCGATTGGGAGATTAAATTTAGCGTACAAGATAGCACGTTACGCGTCTTATCCGTGGAAAACGTATAAACTATCCACCCGTATTTCGGGTGGATTTTCTTTATATCAAAACCCCGTTTGAGGACTTGCTCAAACGGGGTTTTCTCTATTTCAATACGTTAAATTTCTTTATTCGCTCCGCCTCAAAACGTAGCGTCACCGTATACGTGCCGTTTTGACAGGTTATTTCCATACGCGGCAACCCCGTCAAATCGAAATATTCGTTAAACTTCTCGGCAAAATCCTGCAATACAAGCGCTCTACAAGCCTCGCTCATCACGGACTTATCCGCGCTAATCACGTTGCTTGCGCGCAGTATTTCTTCCACCGCTCTATCCTTTCGTCGCATACATACCCCCTATAAATTCCTTTTTACGATACGGCGCAAACTGCCGAAAAAGCCCGTGTATTTCCCAAGCGTGTCGTATATGCGTTTCTTGCCCGTCAAAAGATTGTTTCCAAGCGTTTTGATAGAGGTATGTATATCGGCAAACGAGCAAAGCGCCACCTTGTAATCCTCGGGGATAACCCCTATAAGGGGCGTTTTTAACAGTTTTTCTATCTCTTGCGGAAATACGCTCTCTCCCGTAGCAAGAAAATCACCTCGCACGCGGTTTACCACCAAAGAAAGAGCGCCAACCTCATAACTTTTCAAAAGCGTTATCACCTTGTCCGCATCGCGGATAGCGGATATGTGCGGCGTAGTGACTACCATCGCCTCGTTCGCCGACACCACCGCCCGATGAAAACCGTCGTCTATCCCGGCAGGGCAATCAATAAAAATAAAATCGAACTTAGGCGCAAGCGTATCCAAAACAAGCTTAAACGCCTGCGGAGATACGTATCTTTCGGGCGCGGAGTGAGAACTTGTCAATACGTATAAATTGGGAAAATCGGGGTGTTGCACAAGCGCTTGCACGGCGCGGCATCGCCCCTCGATTACGTCCACTATATCGTAGGAAACGAGGCCCTCCACCCCCGTTGCCACGTCGATATTGTTTAGCCCCAAATCAGCATCGCAAAGCGCCACTCGTTGTCCCTTTTTCGATAAATAGGCGGCAAGCATCGCCGCCAGCGTCGTTTTTCCAACGCCGCCCTTTCCGCTTGTAACGACAATTTTCCTTGCCATAAACACGCTCCTTTCTCCGCCGATATTTTTAGCATAGAATAGCATACCGCATTTGCAAACGAATATTTTGTCGTCTTTTCGTGTATTTTCAGTTGTTTTGCCAATCCCAACAAAAGCGCGATATATTTTTTCAAGCCCAACCCGTCGTCGCCCTCGCAAAAACAAAAACGGCTTGGACGATTCTCGTCCAAGCCGTTTGATGATTAAGT
>JAZRSE010000220.1:0-2446 GCA_045651305.1 Candidatus Scatosoma sp.
TGTTTGGGTATTCTTTTTGGAGCTACTAGGCGGATTTGTAAGGAGCGGAGCGACGGAATAGCGAGCCTGCGAGCGTCAGCCCGACCTCGTCCGTTTTATTATGTAGGAGGTCGGCGGGTTTCTCTTCGTTACACAAAAAAAGAACACCCTGTTTGGGTGTTCTTTTTGGAGCTACTAGGCGGATTTGCACCGCCGACCTCGTCCTTACCAAGGACGCGCTCTACCAACTGAGCCATAGCAGCACTTGCACATTACTATGACATTATAGTTAAATTTTATAGAAAAGTCAAGCCAAAATAACGTGCATTTTGAAAAAAATTCGAATTAAATCTTGATTTTTTCAATGGACGAGAACGCCTCTTCAATCAGTCCCTCTACGTCCAATTTTTCTTCCTCTTTACGGATTTCGTCTAACTTGGGACGAATTGCAGGGAAATCGGGTAAAAATACCGTACAGCAATCTTCAAAAGGCAAAATCGACGTTTCGTACGCGCCCATCTTTACCGATTTATCAATAATCTCGTTTTTATCAAACCCAACAAGCGGACGAAGTACGGGCAATGTTTCTACAACCGAGTTGGAGGACGTCATACCCTCAATCGTTTGGCTTGCTACCTGACCAAGGCTTTCCCCCGTAATCAAGCATTGCGCGCTAATGCGAAGTGCGTGTCTTTCCGCAATTCTATACATAAAACGGCGCAAAAGCGTAATCATAAGTTGCGGCTTGCATTTTTCGTGTATCGCCTCTTGAATATGCGTTACGCTAATCGTGTACAAGTGCGTACCACAGGTGTATTCCGCCAAAATCTTTGCCAAATCCACCACTTTCTCTTTTGGTTGCATATTGGTATAAGGATAGGTATGGAAATGCAAACAATCAATCTTCATACCGCGCTTTGCCATCATATACCCTGCAACGGGGCTATCAATACCGCCCGAAAGGAGCAACAATCCCTTTCCTGCCGTGCCAACAGGCATACCGTTTGCCGCCTCGATATAGTTACCGAAAACAAGCGCTTTGCCATGTTCGCGTATGTCAACCCGTACGGTGAAATCGGGGTTATGCACGTCTACTTTCAAATTGTAAAACTCGCCTAAAATCATACCGCCGAGCGTTCTACTAATTTCAACGGACGTAAGCGGATATCTCTTATCGCCACGGTGCGATTCCACCTTAAACGTACCCTTTTCACGGCAAATAAGTTTCGCCGCCGCAAAAATGGAATCCATACTCGAATCCGTTTCGTACGCAAGGGAAATGGTGTGTGCGCCGAAAACTTTTTTCAATTTTTCAATAATTTCGTCCGCCTCGCAATCTTCAAACTCGGTAACGAGATAGCGTCCGCTTTGTTTGATAAGCGTGCATGAAAAATCCTTAATTGCGCGCGCCAAATTCGTTTCAAATGCACGCTCGAAAAAGCCTCTATTTTTCCCTTTTAACCAAATTTCCGAATAACGAATAATCAATACTTTTTTCATACTACACCTTATTGCATGCGACGTTTTAATTCACGTCCAGCCTCATTTAATATCACAATCGCGCTCTCGATTTCCTCTTCCGTCGTTTCGGGCGAAAAACTTAAACGAAGAACGCCGTCCGCCGTTTTTTCGTCGTGTCCGCAAGCCAAAACTACCTTACTGTAACGGGTTTTTGCATTGGAAGAACAAGCCGAGCCCGTACCAACGATAACGCCTTTATCGTTGAGTATATGCAAAAGAACTTCGCCTCGAAGCCCAACGGCGGATACGCTTAATATATACGGCGTACCCTCCACCGAGGACAAACGAACGAACACGTCTTTATCCAAGCCTGCCCAAAGTTTTTCACGATAACCTTGCAAACGCTCGAAATCGGCTTTCAACGTAGCAAATTTCTCTTCCGCAACAAACTCGAATTGTTTTATGCCAAATACGTTTTCCGTACCGCTACGTTTACCCGATTCCTGTCCGCCACCAATTAAATAGGGAGGAAGAACCAACGATTTGCGCTTAATTAAGCCACCAACCCCTTTCAAACCGCCTATTTTATGCGCGCTAACGGAATACAAATCAATATCTTTGCTTAATCTAAACGGAATTTTGCCATACGCTTGTACGCCGTCGCTATGGAAAATTACACGCGGATTTTTCGCTTTTACCGCCTTTGCAATGGCGTTTACGTCGTTGATTGCACCAATTTCGTTGTTCACGTGCATAACGGAAACGAAACTCGTTTTTTCATCGACAAGTTCCAACAATTTTTCAACGTCCACCCTGCCGTCTTTTTGCAAGGGCGCAATACGCGTTTGTACTACGCCGCGGTTTTTCAAATCCACAAACGCAGCGGACACGGCGGAATGCTCGCCTGCCGTCGTTACGGCGTTTCCTCGACGGGCAAAACCAAAGATAGCTTGATTGTCCGCCTCCGTACCACAAGAGGTGAATACCCACTCGAACGCGTTTTCGT
>JAZRSE010000221.1:0-14206 GCA_045651305.1 Candidatus Scatosoma sp.
CGGTGGCGTTATACGGCTTGTTTGCAGGCGGCGCGGTGACGATAATCAACCTGCCCGTATCCATTTGTTACGGAATAGCGGCGGCGAGCGTGCCAAGCGTTGCCGAGGCGAAAGCGCAGGGGGAGAACTCTTTAAGCGGACGGGCGAGTAAGAGCGTGAGAGGACGAATTTTCTTTGCGCTTGGGCTAACGGCGTTGCTTGCCCTGCCTATGGCGGCGGGGTTGTATCTGTTTGCTAATCCTGCCGTGAAAATCATCTTTCGAAGTTTGCGTGAAGAGGAGCTAAAAACGCTCGTTTCGCTTGTAAAAACGCTGTCGATTAGCGCGCTAACGCTGTCTTTGGTGCAGACGTTGTCGGCGTGTCTAACGGCGCAGGGAAAGCCCAAATACGCGGCGATTTCTATGCTTTTAGGGGTGATTACCAAGACGGCGGTGTACGTGCTATTGCTCTCAAAGACGGAAATTTCCGTTTTCGCGCTCGCGTATGCCACCAATCTTTGTTATTTGATTGCTTTTTTGCTCGATTTGATATATAATATTATCGCAAGCAAAAAGAGCAAGGAGAAAGCAGATGATAACGGTAATCGGGTTGGGTGTAACGATAGGTGATTTGACGAAACGCGGGGAAGAACGCATTTTACAGGCGGCGAAATCGGGCGCGCCTATCTTGGTGCGTACGGCGCATACCAAATCCTATCAAAGCGTACTCGATTTGGGGGTAGAACACGTATGTTTGGACGACGTGTACGAAAATAGCCGTTCGTTTGCAACGCTTGCTAAAAACCTCGCCAAACGAGTGGCAAACGCCGGCGATAACGCCGTGTATCTCGTGGACGGCGCGGCGACGGAGGATAACTCGGTAAAGGCGCTTTGCAAACGCTTGCGCGGCAGGGTGGAGGTTATCGACGGCGTGTCCAAAGTGACGGCGCTTGTGCGTATGGCGAATTTCAAATCCTGTTCCTACACCGCTATTTCCGCGTACGAATTGGCGGAAAGGGCGCAAAACGGCGTGATTACCCTGCCCCTTTTGGTGTACGATTTGGACGATAGAGCGCTTGCAGGCGATTGTAAGCTTATCCTTGGCGATTTGTTCGGTGAAGAGGTGCAAACGCGCTACATTTGCGGGGATAAGACGGTGAAAGCCCCTATATATGCCTTGGATAGACAAAGAAAATACGATTATACGTCGGCGGTGGCGATAGAGGAAAGCTCGCTTTTGGAAAAGGAAAGATTTGGCATTGAGGACTTGAAAGAGATTATCGTTCGGCTTCGTAAACCGAACGGTTGTCCTTGGGATAGAGTGCAAACGTGCGAAAGTATTAAAATGGCGGCGATTGAAGAGGCGTACGAGCTTGTGGACGCTATCGACGCAGGCGACGACGAAAAGATTTTGGAAGAAACGGGGGATATCCTCTTGCAAGCGGTGTTCCATGCGGTAATGAAAGAGGAGACGGGTGCGTTCAACCTCAACGACGTATTGACGGGCATTTGTAACAAGTTAATTTCCCGTCACACGCACGTATTTGGCAAGGATAGCGCGGAAAGCGAGAACGGCGCGCTCAACGTTTGGGAAAAGAATAAGATGGCGGAAAAGCACCAAACGACGTATGCGGACGCGGTGAACGACGTGCCCAAGTGTTTCCCTGCGGCGTTACGCGCGCAAAAGGTGGGCAAGCGCGCGGCGAAAGCAGGTATGGACTTTGCGGACGTGAAGAGCGCGGAAGTAAGATTGCAAGAAGAGATTAAAGAGTTCTACGAGGCGTACGCGCAAGGGGATAAGGAAAAGACGGAAAAAGAGCTTGGCGACGTACTCTTTGCGGCGGTAAACGTGGGCAGAAAGGCAGGTTGCGATTGCGAAAAGGCGTTGAAAGAGAGCGTAGAGCGTTTTGCAAAACGCTTTGAAGAGGCGGAGAGATTGGCGCTTGCCGACGGGAAAGAAGTGACGGCGCTTACGGAAGAAGAGTGGGATAGTTATTACGTAAAGGCAAAGGCAGGGTTGCGTTGAAAATAAAAACAAGGGGGCAGGTATGCGTCTAAATAAGGTACATATAGGCAATATAACCATAGAAAACAACGTATTTCTTGCGCCTTTGGCAGGATATACCAATTATCCTTTCCGCCGTTTGGCAAAAGGGTATGGCGCAGGGCTTTGTTATACGGAAATGGTTAGCGCAAAGGGCTTAAAATACGGCAACGAGAACACGGAAAGCCTGCTTTATACGGATGAAAACGAGGGGATAGCGGCGGCGCAAATATTTGGGAACGAGCCTGATATTATGCGCGCGGCGTGCGAAAACCCCGTGCTTGCGCCCTTTCCTATCATTGATATAAATATGGGTTGCCCCGTGCCGAAAATTTACAAAAACGGCGAGGGGAGCGCGTTGCTTGAAAACCCTGCGTTGGCGGAGAAAATCGTGCAAGAGTGCGTGAAAAGCGGCAAGATAATCACGGTTAAGTGCCGTATTGGGGTGGATAAAGAGCATATTATTACCACGGAGTTCGTCAAACGTATGGAGGGGGCAGGCGCAAGCCTTATTACCGTGCACGGCAGGACGAAAGACAAGATTTACGCAGGGGAAGTGAACTATAAAGAGATAGCGGCGGCAAAAAACGCCGTAAAAATCCCCGTGATTGCCAACGGCGGCGTGTTTTCCAATGCGGACGCGGAGAAGTTGATGCAAGAAACGGGCGCGGACGGAGTGATGGTGGCGCGCGCGGCGTTGTTCGACCCGCAAATTTTCGCTTGCCTTACGGGAAACGAACAAGAGAGCAAGCTTAAAATGTTCGAAAAACAGCTTACGTGGACGAAAGAACGCTTTGATAATCGTTTTACGACGGTGTTTATGCGGAAGATGGCGGCGTTCTATATCAAAGGGGAGCGTGGCGCGGCGGCGTATAAGGAACGGCTTTTCGCCTCGAAATCCCCCGACGAAATTTTGGCAATCGCAAAGGAAATGTGGAGGGAATAACCACTTTTCCCGTCAATATTCAAAGGGCAAATTCCCCAAGAAAGTATTGACAAACGCGGATAGCCGTGTTATAATGAAAATGACGTGGAAAAACGTTAATATGATAAAGCCGTCCTAAAAGGACGGTTTGGATACGGAAATGAGTGAAAAAAGCGTAAAACTTTGGCACAAGATACTTTTAATAGGGGCAGACGTAGTTGCTATAACGGCGGCGATTGCGTTTGCTTATTTTTGTACGGTGGACGCGCGCGCGTTGACGGCGCCGATATGGCTTTGGTGGGCGGCAAACGTAGCGCTTGGCGTGCTCGTCTTTTTGTTTTGCACCCTTTATAATATCGTATTCGTAACCGTAGGCTTGCCCGAACTTGCCAAAGGCTTGATTGCCTCCGTGGCGCTTATGATTGCAAACGGAATATTTGCTTTGGTGACGAAAGGCGCGTACGTAGGGCTTTCTACTGCGTGCGTGTACGCCGTGACGGTATTCTGTTTGATTTCCGCAATTCGTTTATACAAGCGTTTCCTTATCTACTTTAAGCGTAGATTTTTAGAAAAAGACAAAAAGAGTATCCGCGTAATGGTCGTGGGCGGCGGCGCTGCCGGCGTTGCGTTGATTAAGGAAATGCAGGATTCTATCAAGAGCACGTACAAGCCCGTATGTATTGCGGACGACGATTATGAAAAGCGCGGCAAATTGGTGCGCGGCGTAAAAATCGGCGGAACGACGTACGAAGTGAAACGTATGGTGGCGGAATACGGCGTACAGGAAATTTTCGTGACGATGCCTGCCGTGGATAAGAAAAAGGTGAGCGAGATTGTAAAACGCTGCCAAGAGTGTAATTGCCCCGTGAAAATTTTACCTGGGATTTACCAAATGGCAAGCGGCGAAGTGACCATTTCCAAGCTCCGTCAAGTGGACGTGCAAGACTTGCTTGGAAGGGAGCAGGTACGCGTTAACCTCGACGAAATAATGGGCTACATAGAAAACAAAACGGTGCTCGTTACGGGTGGCGGCGGCTCGATAGGCAGCGAACTTTGCCGACAAATCGCAACGCATAAACCCAAGACGTTGATTATCCTCGATATTTACGAGAATAACGCGTACGAAATTGAACAGGAATTGAAAAGAGCAGACCCGTCCTTGAACTTGTTGACGCTGATTGCGAGCGTTCGTGATAGGGATAAGATGCGTGACGTGTTCGATAAATACCGTCCGCAAATCGTTTTCCACGCGGCGGCGCACAAGCACGTGCCGTTGATGGAAACAAGCCCCAACGAGGCGGTGAAAAACAACGTATTCGGCACGCTTAACGTGGCGCAATGCGCGGACGAGTTCGGCGTAGAAACGTTCGTGCAAATTTCCACCGATAAAGCGGTAAACCCCACCAACATTATGGGCGCAACCAAGCGTATTTGCGAAATGATTATCCAAACGATTGGACGGCATAGCAAAAACACCAACTTCGTTGCCGTGCGTTTTGGCAACGTGCTTGGCTCTAACGGCTCGGTAATTCCCTTGTTCAAAAAACAACTTGCCGAGGGCGGTCCTTTGACGGTTACGCATAAGGACATTATTCGTTACTTTATGACGATTCCCGAGGCGGTGTCGCTTGTATTGCAGGCAGGCGCGTACGCAAAGGGCGGACAAATTTTCGTGCTCGATATGGGCGAACCCGTCCGCATTTACGATTTGGCGTATAACCTTATCAAACTTTCGGGTTATGAGCCGAACGTGGATATTGATATCGTATGCACGGGCTTGCGCCCTGGCGAAAAACTCTACGAAGAACGCTTGATGGAAGAAGAGGGCTTGCAAAAGACGGAAAACGGACTTATCAGTATCGCAAAACCGATTGAACTCGACGAAGAAAAGCTTTGGGCGCAGCTTGAAAGATTGCGCGCGGAGGCGTACGGGGAATTGGAAGAGGCGAAGGAATTGGTGAAAGAACTCGTGCCTACCTACACCATCGACAAGCGTGATAGCGTAGCGGAGGCGTTGCATTTGGCGGCGGAAAAGAACGCGGACGAAAAGGTGAGCTAACGGAAAACTTTAAGCAAATGAAAAAGCCAAGCCGATAAGGCTTGGCTTTTATTAACGTCTTTTTATTTATGCTTGGGCGTATAAGCCTTTGAGGGGAGGGAAGGTGTTGCGCACCGCTTTAACGTTGTACAAAGCCGTCACCATTAGCGTAGCGCATACGATACAACAGGTTGCTTGCAACGCATTGCCCAAAACGTTGGGAAGAGCCCCAAACACGCCGTACAAAATGCACTCGAAGAGGAAATATCCTACAATCATTATGATTTCGCCAAGAATAGCGGAAAACACACGGGGAAGAAAATCCAAACGCGGTTTTGCAATCAGTTTTTTGAAAAACCAACAGGCAAAGCAAGCGATGAAAGCGTCCAAGCCCTTGATAAGGAAGGTGACGGGCGCGTACAAAGCATAGCCCAAAAACAAATCGCCAAGCGCGCTGCCTATCGCCGCCGCAACGACGCCGTAGATAGGGCCTAAACACCATGCGGAAAGCAGGACGAACACGTCGCCCGTGTTGAAATACCCCGATGCAGGCAGGGGAATCGTTATAAGAACCGTGCCTACGCAACAAAGCGCGGCAAATAATGCGGTGAACGAAATTCTTTTGGAAAGGGTCAACCCTTTTAGCGTAATGATTTTATTCATAAAAGCACTCCTTTGCGCGTATCTATACATAAAGTATAACGCCAAAAGTGGTGTGTTGTCAACGATTTTATATTAAAAAATTCTACGAGTGGAAAGGTTTTATGCACTCTCCCGTGGCGGTGCTTTGGAAGATGACGAAAAAGCCCTTTTCTTCGTCGAAGAGGGTGGTGGGGACGAACGCGCAAACGTCCTTGATTTCCTCGGGCGGATTGTCTTTGTCAACGGCGGCAAGCGCATAGCAAATATACCGCGCTTTTTCCCCGTCGTACACCACCCCTACAAGGTATTGCGGATTGCCCTCTTCCCCCTTGATACGCACCCACTCGCTACACGAAAACGCGCCGCAAAGCGTGTCGTCCTTGGGGTAATTTCTCATAAGTTCGTCAATTTCCGCTTTGATAGAAAGATAGTATCCGTCCGGCTCGGTTGCAAACGGGTGGAGTACGTTTTCAGCATACACATCTTCCGTAGCGTCAAGCCCTTTTTCCTCGCTTTCGTTTTCAGTTGCGCTTTTAGCTGGTGCATCTTCGATAATTTCTTGTAACAGCTCTTGTCCATCTTCCGCCTCCTTAAAATAGTTTTCGCTTGCCAAACGCTCGTCGTTGTATAACCCGTCGCTTTTCTCGCTTGCGCTTTCGCTATGCGCTATCTCGCTCGATTGCGCGTTTTTCGTCAAAAAGCGATTTGCGGGGGGTATGGCTGCGGCGAGTATTTTTTTAGCCTCGTACACGCCCTCCCCGTTGACGCCGTAGGCAATGGGCGAAACGTCGTTTTTCACAAAGCAAATTACGGCGCAAAAGCCTTGTTCTATCTCCATATCCGTCAAGATATTGAAAAGACTTTTGCCGCGTAGAGGGAGCATTTCCGTCTTATTATGCACGTCGGCAAGGATACAGTAATATTCCCCCGAAGAAAGGGGCGCAAAATTGATTACGGACACCTCCACGGCAAGATTTTTGCCGTACTGCTCCACTTTCACAAGCCCCGAAATGCTTTTGCCGTCCTCCGAAAAGCCCTGTTTCACCTGCCGTAATATACACATTTTTTTAATATAACGCATACGATTTTCCCCTAAAATATATTTTGTAAATAGTATATCGTCACGGTTTTGGGAAATAGAGAACTTTTTTGCCGTTTTTTCGCTGTAATTGTAGATTTTTTCATAAAAAGCCACCGATTTTTCCATAACGTATTGACGGAAAACTCTTTTTTATGTATAATATATAAGGTATGGCTACGGGTGAAGAAAAAAAGGGAAGAAAATGGTATAATATATGCCTTTGCATATTGCTTACGTTGCTTTGTGCAGGGCTCGTCGCTTGGATATTCTCCAACTCTTTGCAAACGGCGGAGGCGTCGACGGAGCAAAGCGCAGGCGTGGTGGAAAAAATCCAAAAATTCTTCGCGCGTTTTGCCCCCAATTCCTTTATCGCAACGGCGGTGGGGGAGGATTATAACACGCTACATAAAGCCATACGCATTATCGCACATTTTTGCGAGTTCGCATTGCTTGGCGCGCTCCTTGTATGGTGTTGGCGAGCATATACGGGGCGGTACGTATTCCTTTTAATACCGCTTGCGTTGATGGTTATTATCCCCGTGATAGACGAAACGTTGCAATCGTTCACGGGAGGACGCGCTATGCAAATGATGGACATAGGGATAGACGTGGCAGGCGGAATATGCGGCGGAGCGTTTGCGCTCTTCACCGTTTGGATTGGGCATAAAATAGGCGAAAAGAGAAAAAAGAAAGGAGTAGAAAATGGGGAAAGATAGCTTACAAGTCGCGCTCATTAAATATAATAAAAAGACTTGGTGCAAAAGCGGTTTGCTCGGCGTGTTTATCGGGCTTGCGGTTATCGTGCCGGGGATAAGCGGTTCTACGGCGGCGATTATCTTTAAGCTGTACGACCAATTTTTGTATGCCATTAGCAATATTCTTAAAAAGTTCAAACAATGCTTTATCTTTTTATTACCGATACTTCTTGGCGCAGTCGTGGGGATTGCAGGCGGTTTCCTTGCCGTTAAGAAGTTGTTGGAATTGTTGCCCTTTGCGATAGTGTGCCTGTTTGCAGGGTTGATGACGGGCGCGTCGCCGTCGGTAAAGGACGAAATTAAAGAAAAGAAATACAACGCAAAACGCATTTCGCTGTTTTGTATCGGCTTGATTTTACCCGTGATTATGGGCGCAATGTCCGCGCTTTTGACAATCCGTTCGGGCGAGGTGGCAAGCGATAACTTTCAAACGATTTCGTGGTGGCAGCCTATCCTTGGCGTAATGTTCGGCGCGTTCGTGGGGTTGACGCAAATTATGCCCGGGCTTTCGGCAAGCGCGTTTATGATGGCGGTGGGTTGGTTTACCAATATCGTAGAGAGCATTTCTTTGACGTATTGGTTAGCAAACCCTCAAATCTTTATCATCTACGGCTCGCTTATCGTCGGTTTCTTGGGCGGAGTATTCGGGTTCTCGAAAATGCTCACGAGCCTTTTATCCAACCATAGAAATAGCTCGTACACCTTTATATTCGGTCTTTCCATCGGCTCTATCTTCTCGATGTTTTGCAATAGCGATATCATAGAAACGTATTTTGCGTGGAAAACGGCGGAAACGGGCGTGATTGTGTTAAACGCCGTGCTTGGCGTAGTGCTTTTCGCCCTCGGCGCAATCGGTGCGTATGCGCTCGTTCGCTATCAACGTAAAAAGGACGCGGAAAAGGCGGCTTTGGCGGAAAAAGAAGAAACGCCCACGCCTGCGCAAGCGCAAGTATGAGCGTT
The DNA here is from genome assembly GCA_045651305.1 of Candidatus Scatosoma sp. Classification (GTDB taxonomy): domain Bacteria; phylum Bacillota; class Clostridia; order Christensenellales; family Borkfalkiaceae; genus Scatosoma. Next base: position 8,424 of record JAZRSE010000221.1, read on the forward strand.
ATAGAAAAAATATTTCATAGGCTCTTTCACGCGGACGGAAGGCACGGATACACGTGCGATTGTTGCGGGGAAGAGCTGTTTGATTATCCTGCCGAGCGCATTTGTAAAGAGTGCCTTAAACGGATAGAATTTAACGATGGAGAAGTTTGCCCTAAATGTGGTAGAAAAGCCGTTTCGCAGGGGGTATGTACGACTTGTAAAAGGGATTTGCCCTTGTTTACTATCGGTATTTCGCCCCTCACCTACCGTGGGGAAACCGCCTCTCTCGTCAATAGAATTAAAAACGGAAACCGCCGTCTTGCCTTTTATTTTGCCGAGCAAATGACGGCGGCGCTTTTACACCGTTTTCCTTTGATAAGGGAGAAAGACGCGTTGATTGTGCCCGTGCCTTTGACGGACGATAAGCGCCGCGAGCGCGGCTACAACCAAGCGGAAGTGCTTTCCTCGTGTGTGAGAGATTGTTTGTTAAAAGAGGGCGTTTTGGCGTCGTTGGATTTTTCTATTTTGGAAAAGAAACGGGATGAAAGCCAACAAAAGGATTTGACGGTGAAACAACGCTCGAAAAACGCTACGGGCGCATACCATTTACATAAACGCAAGGTTTGCCAAGGCAAAACGATACTCCTCGTCGATGATATTCTAACGACGGGCGCAACGGGCAGTGCTTGCGCTAAATTGCTCGTAAACGCGCACGCGGAGGGGGTAATACTGCTCACGGTTGCCTCGCTTGCCGAACAAAAATAATAGAGGGCTCTTATACAAACCGCCTTGCCTCGATATAAAATGACCACCGAGAGGGGGTCATTTTTTCTATACGGGCGTAGTCGGATGCGGTGTGCAGGATATAGTTATCCCCAAGATAGATGGCAACGTGGCCTACGCGCTCCGTCCCCGAAAGATGTTGACGGCTCTCGTTGGTAAAGTAGATACAGTCCCCACGCTGTAATTCCTTCCGCGGCACGTATTTCCCTTGCTTTACCTGCGTGCGCGTCGTCACGTCCAACACCTTCCCTGCGCCTTTATAAAAGACGTATTGTACGAGCGAGGAACAATCGAATTTTTGTCCGTTAAATTTGGCAAGGAGATTTCCTTTCCCGTCGTGGAAACGCACCGCGCCGTAAACGTAGGGTACGCCGATGAGTTTATACCCCTCGTTTAACACCTCTTCCACCTGCTTATCCGCTTTATCCAAGGAGAGCAAAGCGGCGTAGTCGGCGGATAAATACACTTCCTTTCCACGGTAATAGGTTTTGTACCAAGCCCCCGTCTTTTGCACGACGGCGTAAATTTCTCCCTTTTTCGCGCTGCCGATAACCGAATAGGACGCGCCCGCCCCCGAACGCAAATTGACGCTGTTACCTGTGCAACGTATGTATTGCGCTTGTTGTACGACGGGCGTGGACGTGTTCACGTTCTCTTCCTCGTCCGTGGGAGGGGTGCTTTCGTCGCCTGCGTTATTAGGCGGAACTACGCTTTCTTCGCTGGGCGGAAGTACGCTTTCTTCTTCCTTGCAAGCGGTAAAAGCCAAGGTGGGTACGAGCAACGCGGCGCAAAGAATTATCGCCGCAATCGGTCTTTTCTTTTTCATAATTTACTCCTGTCGTAAACCCAAAAATTACAGTATGTTTCACGGGAAACAACTGCGCGGATTTACTTATTCAGTATATAGGAGGGAGGGGGCGAGAGGCAAGAGGACGAGCCTGCCAATAAATGCCGACGTTGGGAAAATAAAGCAGGGCAGGGGGGATTTTCCTAAATAGCGCAAGGAGAGGGGCGGTTTTTTCCAAAATGCGGAAAAGCTGTCAAAAATTTTTACGGCGAAAGGGGGCGCAGACTTGCGAATTTTTAGAAACTGTGGTATAATACAAGCGTACAAAGGATAGGGAACACTTATGCAAAAGTTTTTAACGGACGTACATACGCACTCTAATTATTCTTTCGACGGGAAATCCGATTTGAAAGATATGTTGCAAGCCGCTTTGGAAAAAGGAGTGGCTTTTTACGGCGTTTCCGAACACTTTGACTACGACGCTCTCCTTTTTAGAAACGCGCATTGGGTAGCGGACGCGGACGAGTATTTCCACGGCGCTCGCCATTTACAGGAAGACTACGAGGGGTGTATGAACGTACTTATCGGCGCGGAATTTGGGTATTCCAACGACGCGCGCGTACAGGCGTTTTATAAAGAGGTGCAAGACAAGCACCACCCCGATTTTATCGTAAACAGCGTACACGCTTTGGAGGGCAACGATTATTATCATTTGCAACCGTTCTATCAAGAGAACGCCAATAAAGAGCGTGTTTTGCGTGATAAGAAAGAGGTGTATAGAGAGTATTTACGGCTTATCCGTAACAGTTTAGACGCTCCCTATGCCTACGATATCGTGGGGCATATCGGGTACGTTACGCGGTATGCGCCCTACGAGGATAAAAGTATGGATATCGCCGATTATAAAGCGGAAATAGACGATATATTGACGGTGATAATTCAAAAGGGCAAGATTTTAGAACTCAACACTTCCCGTGGCAAAGGCGCGTTTTTGCCGTCGAAAGAGTTATTGCAAAGATACTATGAGTTGGGCGGTAGACGAGTTTCCTACGGCTCGGACGCGCACGGTGTAGACGCGATAGGCAAGGGTCGCGACGAGGCGGCGGCGATGCTCAAAGAAATAGGCTTTACCCACGTCACCGTGCCTTGCAAGGGCGAATACGTAAAGGTGGAATTGTAAAATGTCGCAATTAGAACTTTTGAAACTTTTGCAACGCTACGGCGAAGAAACGGAGCTTGCCGATTTCACGCCCGAGGAGTTGCAGGCGTTATTGGAAGAAATGGAAAACGGGGACGAACCGCCCGTGACGTCGATAGAGGCTTTTAAGGAAAAATATTTTGCCTACTACGACGACGTAAAAGATAAATCGTTGAAAAAGCAGGATTGGTAAACGACGATGAGAAAGAAGAGAACTTACAAATGTTTAATATTTGACGCCGACCATACGATACTCGATTACGTCGCGGACGAGTATGCGGCGTTCACCCGTGTATATGAGGCGATTGGTATGCCGATGGCGGACGTTTTGTTAGAGGATAGCCGCCGTTTTTCCGAAGAAACGTGGACGGAGGCAGGTTTGTACGAGGTGGACGACCCGTTGGTACAAGCCACCTATCATAAAGTCTACCGCGCGCACGTGGCAGGTATTTTCGAAAAGGTTTTTGAAAAATACGGCAACCCCACGTCGTTTACGCCGCAAAAGGCAGGCGAACTGTTCTTGCAGGCGTTGCAAAAGAAGGGGCATACGCTTGAAAACTCGAAAGAACTGTTGGAGGAGCTGTCCAAGCATTACACCGTTTGTATCGCAACCAACGGTCTTGCGGATATTCAATACGGTAGATTGGAAGAGTTTTCGAAATTCGCGCGGATTTTCGTATCGGAGGAATTGGGTTGTATCAAACCCTTGCCTGCGTTTTTCAAACAGCTTTTGAAACGGATGAAGGTGTCGAAAAGACATTGTTTGATGATAGGCGATTCATTGCGCTCGGACATTGCCGGCGCGAAATCGGTGGGGATAGTCGGTTGTTGGTATAACCCTATGCGCCGTGAAAACGTGTCGGGGATAGCTACCGATTACGAAATTTCCAAATTGGAGAACTTAAAAAACATTTTAGAAAGATAAAAAAACGGCGTTCGGGTAAACCGAACGCCGTATTCGTTTGTAATAAAGGTTACGCCAATGCTTTGATAAGCGCCAAAATACCTTCGACAATGAAGAAGATACCGCCCAAAATCCACAACAACGGTTTGTTCAAGAAGAGGAGCACGGCAATCGCCACAATAACGAGCGCCTCCAAAAGCGAGAAGAGCTTGGAAAGGAAAGACGCTTTTTTCTTAAAGCCTTTAAACGCCTCAATCGCTTGCACTACGCCGTAGATAAGCAATACGGCAGCAAGTACGTAGCGGGCAATATCCACAAGCACCCAACCAAATACGATAACGGCAATACCGAGGATTGCCATAACGATACACGCACCCCATTGTTTTTGGAAGAGGTCGATAAGCGCAACGACGATAAGCGCAACGCCGAGCACGGTCATTGCAATCGAAAGTACGCCGCCTTTCATCACCATAAACAGGATACCGAGCGCCATCATAACGATAGACATCAATACTGCATTAGAATCAATTTTCGTTTTCTTTTTAGTAGCCATAATAAAACACTCCTTATGAAAATATACGTGTATTATACACGATTTTGTGTTGTTTGTCAACGATAGGCAAGAAAAAACTCGCCGTTACGGCGAGTTGATTTTCTTCTTTCGTTATTTTGCGAGGAAAAGATTTCCTTTCAAAATCAAATAGATAAAGTCCGCAACAACGAGAATCCACGTCCAACCGATGAACGCGAACACCAAGAACACAACGATATGAATAGGTTCTTTCGTTCTAAGTGCAATGGACAATCTTACGAGGAATTCTACAATCCAACCAACTACGGGAAGGAGCATAAGAATTGCTTTTACAAGAGTGTCTTGGGAGTTAAACCATTTATCAAAAGTCATAACCAACCTCCTTATTTTTTAAGCGTTTTTCGCTTTATATTTTGTATATTAATTATATAACTTTATTATGCCGATTGTCAAGACTTTTACAAAAAAAGCCGTTAAAAAATTGGTTATTTTTCCTCTTTTTCTTCCGCTTGCGTTTCGTTTTCGTTAGGGGAAGAGAGTTCTTCTTTTTGGGGATAGCGTTCGGGGTGCTTTGCTTTGTCGATTTCCACCTGCGTTTTGCAAATTTTCATAAAGACGAAAAAGAGAATTGCCAAAAACGCGAAAAACGCGCCCCAGCCCCACTCAATCAATACGCCGACGGGGATAACGGCTGCCACGCAAAGCGCGGAAAGAATTGTAAGCGTAATTTGTAAAATCAAAAACATAACGTCACCTGTATTTTATATTATATATATTGTATCACGCGCGCGTGAGGAAAGTCAAGGAAAAATAAAAGTGGGGGAAGAGCTTGTTTGCCTATTTGTAAAGATTTTTTGTTTTATCTTGTTGAAAAATGAAAAAAGGTATAAAAAACAGTTGACAATAGAAAAATAAAGTGGTAATATAAGCAGGCTGTCAGGCAGGACAGGAAAAACCACAAAAAATTTAGAAAAAAATCTAAAAAAATCTTAAAAAAGCGCGAAAAAATGCTTGACAATAAGAAAAGGATTGTGGTATGATATACAAGCTGTCGCCAAAAAGGGCAGTGCCGAACTGAATTGTTCGGGTAAAAGTAGATTAAAAACAGAATAAGAAAGAAATGAGAAATAAATTTGTGACAAACAAGCAAATAAGTAATTTCCGTTAATTTCAACAAGAAGTACTTGAAAAAGTAACCTTGAAAAGCAAGTCAGCAAAGAGATAACAAAAAACAAGTTAGAGCCGTTGCTATTTGGAAACAAGTAGCGACTTTAAACAATTAAACTTAAGAGTTTGATTCTGGCTCAGGATGAACGCTGGCGGCATGCTTAACACATGCAAGTCGAACGAACTAAGCTTCGGTTTAGTGAGTGGCGGACGGGTGAGTAACGCGTGAGCAATCTGCCCATATCAGGGGAATAACAGTTGGAAACGACTGCTAATACCGCATAAGACCACGAAGGGGCATCCCTTTGAGGTAAAAGATTATATCGGATATGGATGAGCTCGCGTCCCATTAGGTAGTTGGTAGGGTAACGGCCTACCAAGCCGACGATGGGTAGCCGACCTGAGAGGGTGATCGGCCACATTGGAACTGAGA
>JAZRSE010000222.1:0-3530 GCA_045651305.1 Candidatus Scatosoma sp.
ATGGGCGCTTGCCTAAACGCCCGTGTGGATAAAGTGTATTTCGGCGCGTACGAGCAAAAAGGCCGTTCGCTTACCGCGGCTTTGGCGGAGGCGAATTTGCTCAACCATAAAACGGAAGTAATCGGCGGCGTTGCGGAAGAGAAGTGTTCTACGCTGCTCACCTCCTTTTTTGCAGGTATGAGGCAAAAACAAAAAGAGGAAAAGGAACGTAAAAAGGCGGAGGCGGAAAACGCCGACAAATAAAAATAGCAAAAAGAAATTGCTTTTTTTTGCGTATATTCTCTTGACTTGTAAAAGGAAAAAGAGTATTATATTATACGATAAGGATTTGCGCGTGCTATGCACGGCAGGGAAAAGGTGTAGTACAAATTGAAAAAAGCCAAAGCCTCTTTGCGTGGGAAAACGGGAGAGGATAGGTAAAAATAAAAGGAAGGTTACATATGATAACTCACGGCAACGAAATCAAGCTGTTCAGCGGTAACTCTAACTCCGACTTGGCAAAAGCGATTGCGAAAAAGCTCAATACCGAGCTTGGCGAAGTGGAGGTAAACACGTTCTCCGACGGAGAAATTAACGTACACATTAAAGAAACGGTACGTGGTAGAGACGTATTCATTATTCAATCTACTTGCTCTCCCGTAAACGACAACCTTATGGAACTCCTCATCATGATTGACGCGGCAAAACGTGCGTCGGCAGGACGAGTAACGGCGGTTATCCCTTACTTTGGGTATGCTCGCCAAGATAGAAAAGCACGCTCGCGTGACCCCATTACGGCGAAACTCGTTGCGAATTTGATTACGGAAGCTGGTGCAGACCGCGTTTTGACGATGGACTTGCACGCAGACCAAATCCAAGGTTTCTTCGATATCCCCGTAGATAACCTTCTTGGCGGCCCTACGCTTTACAACTATTTCGCAAAGAAGAACAACATCGACGTAGTTGTCGCTCCCGACCTTGGTAGCGTAAAACGTTCGAGAAAGGTTGCTGAAAAGTTCGGTGTGCCCATTGCGATTATCGACAAACGCCGTCCCAAGGCAAACGTTATGGAAGTTATGAGCATCATCGGCGACGTTGCAGGCAAGAGATGCCTTATGATTGACGATATGATTGATACGGCAGGTACGCTTTGCCAAGGCGCACAAGCAATCAAAGACGCAGGCGCAACGGAAATCTACGCAGGTTGTACGCACGCAGTTTTGAGCGGTCCTGCAATTGAAAGATTGGAAAAATCGGCAATCACGCAGCTTGTAATGCTTGATACGATTCACTTGCCCGAGGAAAAGAAACTCGACAAATTCGAAGTGTTGTCGGTTGCGGATATCTTCGCGGCAGCTATCGAAAACGTATACTTGGATAAACCGATGTCCAAATTGTACGACTAATTATAAAAACACGAAAGAAAAAAGCCACCGCTAATCAACGGTGGCTCTTCTTGATAAAAGGATAGATTATGTATTTAATAGTTGGCTTGGGTAACCCCGATAAAAAATACGAAAAAACCTTTCATAATATGGGCTTTATCGCCGTAGGCGATTGCGCGGACGTATTCGACGTGAAGTTTAAGAAAAAAGAGTGCGAGGCGTCCGTTGCCGAGGCGTTTTATAACGGCGAGAAGATTATTCTTGCCCGTCCTTTGACGTATATGAATAATTCGGGCAGAGCGGTAAAGCAACTGATGGCAAAATATAAAATCACCGAAGATAAACTTCTTGTTATTTACGACGATTACGATTTGCCAAAAGGCAAGGTACGTATCCGCGCAAGCGGCAGCGCAGGCACGCACAACGGTATGCGCAGTATTATTGGGGAAACGGGCTTGAAAAATTTTGCCCGTATCCGTATCGGTATCCGCGACGACGTGGATATTCCTATCATCAATTACGTGCTTGCGGAAGTAAAAAAGGAAGACTATACGTTGTTTGGCGAGGCTTGTAAAAAGGCCGGCGAGGCAGCGGCGGCATTTGCCAAAGGCGAGGATATCGAAAAGGTAATGTGCCGTTTTAATTGACGAAGTAAAAGGGAAATGAAACGCAATATTTTCACGTTTGACAATTTAGGCGCAGACTATACTGCGTTGAAAGAAGAACTCCGCCGCGGCACGCCGACGGCGGTTTTCGGCGTTTCCGATTCCTTAAAATACCTGCTTGCCTCCCTTGTGGATACGCCCGTAGTGTATATTACGGCGGACGCGATTTCCGCGCAAAAGGCGGCGGATAATATCGCAACGCTGTCGGGAAAAAATACGCAGGTTTTGGCGGCGAAAGACGAGGTGCTTTTGTATAGAAAAGCCCTCTCCAAAGACGCCCTTTATAAACGCTTGAACGGGATTTACGCGCTGCAAAATAAATGCGACGTAGTGGTGGCAGAACTCGACGCTTTGTTGCAGCTCTTTCCGCAAAAATTGCCCACGCTCACCCTCAAAGAGGGTGAGGATTTCGATTTTGCCTCCCTTCCTCAAACGCTCGTGTCGATGGGTTACACCCGTGCTTTCGAGGTGGAAAGCAAAGGCGCGTTTGCCCTGCGAGGGGATATTCTCGACGTCTATCCAATCAACGCGGATAACCCCGTTAGGATAGATTTTTTCGGCGATACGGTAGAGAAAATTAAGCCCTACGATTACGAAACGGGGGAGCGTTTGCATAGCGTAGAAAGCGTGACGATACTTGCTGCTAGCGACGTGTTTGTTTTGGATAGCGATAAAGACAAGATAGCCAAGCTTTTGGATAAAGAGAGCAAAGCGTTTGCCTCCCACGAAACGTATGCAAGAGCAAGAGAAATTGCCGACGATATTTTGTCGAACGATTGCAATACCTCGTTCGTTATGCCCTTGCTTTCTAATACCACCGATTTCTTTTCTATTTTACCCGAAAACACCTTGCTCGTCTTTGATGAGAGTAAGTCGCTTTGGGATAAATTCAACGCGCTTTATAAAGAGCACGAAGAGCGTTTTCACCGCTTGCAAACGGGTGGCGAGGCGTTCTCTTTTACGAAAAATCAATACGTGGATAAAGAGCTCTTTTTAGAGGGAATTTCCAACACGCGGCGATTGGCGTTGCAAACGTTTACGGGCAATCCGTTCTTCTTTGCGCCGCTTAAAATTTTCAACCTTTCCGCAACGCCCGTGTCCCGTTATCTCAACGGCTTTCCCACCCTTTTAACCGATATCAAAAATTGGCTAAAAGGCGGCTATAAAATAATGCTCTTTTGCGGTGACGAACGCCTTGCAGTAAAGATGACGGAAAACTTGGCGGAAGAATATATTTCCACCTCCGCGCTTGGCGATACATTGCCCGATGCAAAGGGCGTGTACGTCTTGAAAGAACGCTTGGATAAGGGTATGGTTTTGCACGGCTGTAAAACGGCGCTTATCGGCACGGGGGATTTGTATGTAAAAGCCCCTGATAATAGAAGATTACGCCGCAAACGCGGGGATATGTTTTCCGCGCCCGACGTGGGCGATTACGTCGTACACGAAACGCACGGTATCGGTAAGGTACTCGGCACGAAAAAGATAGAAACGACGGACG
>JAZRSE010000223.1:0-8435 GCA_045651305.1 Candidatus Scatosoma sp.
AATAGTCGCTCTTGGTGTTCAATTCCGCATACATGATGTTTTCATAGATGAATTTCATCACGGAAAGCACCGCGGGGATATTGTCTTGCATGTTGGGAACTTCAACGTAGGAAATAGCGCCGCCGGGAGAAAGTTGTTGGAACTCACTTTCAAACTTAAGTTTGGTAAAGCCGTCGATTTCTTCGCTGACGTGGCCGTGATAACTGTTGGTAATATAGTTTTTATCCGTAACCCCTTCGATAATGCCAAAACGCTTTTGCAAGCACTTGGAGAACTTATAAGTCGTACTTTCAAGCGGCGTACCGTACAAGGAGAAATCGATATTTTCTTTTTCTTTCCACTCTGCACACTTATCGTTCATATATTGCATAACTGCCAAAGCGAAAGGCTTCGCTTCTTCATCCGTATGCGACTTGCCCGTCATATATTTAACGCACTCGTAAAGCCCTGCATAGCCGAGCGAAATGGTCGAGTAGCCACCAAAGAGCAATTTGTCAATCGTTTCGCCCTTTTTCAGCCTTGCAAGCGCCCCGTATTGCCACAAAATAGGCGCAGCGTCCGAAAGCGTACCCAAAAGACGGGTATGACGATACATCAACGCGCGATAGCAAAGGAACAATCTTTCATCGAAGATTTCCCAGAATTTATCCATATCGCCGCCCGAGGAGAGCGCAACGTCAACAAGGTTAATCGTAACAACGCCTTGGTTAAATCTTCCGTAATATTTCGGTTTACCGTTTTCGTCAACGTAAGGCGTCAAGAAACTTCTGCAACCCATACAGGTAAAGCAATGTCCCTCGCCGTTTTTGTCCACCTTAAATTCGAGCATTTTCTTTTCGGAAATGTAATCGGGCACCATACGTTTTGCCGTACATTTTGCCGCAAGTTCGGTAAGATAGAAATACGGTTGGTCTTCTGCGATATTATCCGGTTCGAGCACGTAAATAAGCTTGGGGAAAGCAGGCGTAATCCAAACGCCCGATTCGTTTTTAACGCCTTTAATACGTTGTTTCAACGTTTCTTCAATGATGAGCGCAAGGTCGGCTTTTTCTTGCTCGTTTCTTGCCTCGTTTAAGTACATAAATACCGTTACGAAAGGCGCTTGACCGTTGGTGGTAAGGAGAGTTACAACTTGGTATTGAATCGTTTGAATACCGCGTTTGATTTCGTCCAAAAGGCGTTTTTCCGCAATCGCATTGATATTCTCTTCGCTAACGCCAAGGTTTGCAAGCTCTTCCGCGACTTCTCTTCTAATCTTTTTACGGCTAATATCAACGAAAGGCGCCAAATGCGTAAGCGAAATACTTTGTCCGCCGTATTGGTTGGACGCAACTTGCGCAATAATTTGCGTAGCGATATTACAAGCCGTAGAGAAAGAGTGCGGTTTTTCAATAAGCGTACCCGAAATAACCGTGCCGTTTTGCAACATATCTTCCAAGTTCACGAGGTCGCAATTGTGCATATGTTGTGCAAAATAGTCGGCGTCGTGGAAATGGATTAAGCCTTGGTCGTGCGCGGCAACAATATCGTCGGGCAAAAGGATACGACGGGTAAGGTCTTTGGAAACCTCCCCTGCCATATAGTCGCGTTGAACGCTATTTACCGTCGGGTTTTTATTGGAGTTCTCTTGCTTAACTTCTTCGTTATTGCACTCGATAAGCGAAAGAATTTGCGCGTCCGTAGTATTGGACTTACGAACGAGTTCACGCGTGTAACGATAGGTGATATATTTACGAGCCAAAACGTATGCTTTCGCTTCCATTAATTGGTTTTCGACCATATCTTGCACTTCTTCTACGTGCGCGGAACGAACCATATTTTCGCATTCTTCTGCAACGGTGTCGGCAATAGAATAAATTTCGCTGTCCGACAAACGCGCAACAGCGGGAACTTCTTTGTTCGCTTTGAATACGGCTGCAATAATCTTGTCTTTATCGAATACTACTTCTTGACCGCTTCTTTTAATAATTTTCATTTCTTTCATGCCAACTCTCCCCAAGTGCTTTTCCTCAAAACACTTTCTTCGCTTTTATATTATAGTGTGTATTTTTCCCACAGACATTTATACTATATCTTGTGTTGCGCGATTTATTTGCACTATAATATTACACCATATCTTGTGTTAAAGTCAAGTACATAAACACAAAATATGGTATACAAAAATATTATATATACATAATGCAAAACAACGAAAATTAAGGGAAAAATCGTCGTTTTTCTTGTAGTTTTCCACAAAATAAAAAAGAGAAGTATAGAAAAATAAAATACTTCTCTCTTTTTTTCGCGTTTTTAGGGTGGAAAATAGATATTTATCCCCCTATTTTTGTTATACCTCTAACGATTTTTGTAGTCTACTATACAGCTCTTCTTTCGTGGAGCTATCCACAATTGTTTCCAAAAACGCCTCTACGCCGTGTTTAGGCAAGTATTTTTCACACACAAACATCTCTTCCTCTTTCGCCGATAAACCCGTTTTTGACGAGAAAGGATTGATGGCAGGATAGATACGTTTTGCGGCAAGTTCACTCGAAAGATGCAATTCGTAATTGGATATAGCGCTCAATTCCGTGCAAATCAATTCGTCGGCGGGATTTCCCGTATCTTTTGCAAGCGCGCCCACAATGGTAAGCGAGCCGTTCTTTTCCAATTTTCTCGCTCCGCCAAAGAAACGTTTTACGTATTGCAAGGTTTTGCTTTCCAAACCTCCCACGAGCGTCTTTCCGCCCACCGACGCGTCCGTGTCGTTATACGCTTTTGCCAAGGAGGTTAAAGAATCCACAAACAATACTACGTCCAAGCCGTGTTCTACGTGGCGTTTCGCCCGTTTCAACAGGAAATCGGCGGCAAATACTTGGAATTCCGCATCGTCCTCATACGTCGTGTACACCAAATTATCTTTGCCAAAATAGCGACGGAATCTTCCCACCTCTTCGGGTGATTGGTCTATCAATAACACGAAAACCACCGTTTTTGCATTATTATTTTTCGTTGCCATCGCCAAATCGAAGAGAAGTTGCGTTTTTCCTGCTTTGGGAGCGGATACGATGCAAGCGCGTTGCCCTTTTTGCAACGGCATTACCCAATCCACGTATTTTAACGACGTCTTTCCCTCCACGTCGCCAAGCGGCAACGCCTCGTTAGGATAGCAGGGCAGTTCTTCTTCGAACGCAAAACGGGTAAACGTTTTGGAAAGCCAACCGTTCACGCTTAAAACTTCCGTAGCGATTAACATTTTTTCGCCGCGCGTTACACGACAAGCAACGACATCGCCCTCTCGCAAAGCATAATCCTCAACCGTTTTTTCCGAAACGAGTATTCTTGTCCCCTCTCTACAATCAAGCGGAAAGAGATAGTACACTTCGTTAATACAAACGAGTTGACCTTCGTACGCGATTGTATCGTCGTTTATAGTGGTATCCTCAAAAACGAGCGTGCCTGTTTTTTGCACGCTAGGGAAAAGCGTAGGCAAAACGTTATCGTCGATAGGTTGCGGTCTTTTATATTTATCAAAGATATGATAATCTTGACAAATTTGATTGATTTTTTTAAGAACGTCGGGATTGACGAATTTATTTTTTACGGGAGCGCCTCGTTTGGACACGGGAACAGGCTCTAATTGTCCCAATAAAATAGCTACAATTTCTTCCCTTAACTCGTCGTTTAGCTTTTTCGTAGGGCATTTTACGCCGATAATTCTAGCCAAAGGACGTAAAGTCCCCGTCGCCACCTCCGACGAGGACAAATAGGCAAACATCGCCTCTTTAAATTGTTTTTCGTTTTCACTCATCCTTTTTACGCTCCATAAACAAAATTTGCATTTCGTCTTTTATATATTCCTTTAAGTTCAACGCACGGTTTTTCGGCGCGTATATTACGTTATCAAACAAGGACAAAAACGCCTTTTCGTCCGTAATATCAAGGCTGCCGTCCGCAGGTTTATAGTGCATAGGAATAACGATTTTTGGCTGTACTTTTTCAACGTATTCCTTAGCTTGTAAAGCGTCTATCGTGTACGTACCGCCAACAGGAATTAACAACACGTCCACCTTGCCGATTTTTCCAAGAATTTCTTTGGAACAAGGCTCTCCCAAGTCCCCTAAATGGCATACGCGCAACCCGTCTACTTTGATGGTAAACACAATGTTTTTACCACGGAGCGCGCCGCCCTTTTCGTCGTGATTGCATACGAAACCGCTTATTTTAACGTCGTCAAACGCATAATCGTCCGCGTTTTGAATTACGACGCGAGGTCCTCGCAAGCCATAAATATAATTATGGTCGAAATGGCTATGGCTAACCGTAACCAAATCGGTCAAAACGTCTTTGGGCAGTTCGTACCCAACTTTCGTGTACGGGTCGGTAACAACGCACGTTCCCTTATCGCTAATAATCCTAAAACAAGAATGTCCAAAATACTCGATTTTCATTATTTTTTCCCTCAAACCGTTATTTTGCAAATAAACGAATACGCATCTTTTGCGTTTCGTTTCCAATCAACAAATCGTAATGCAACGAGAGCATAAACGAATTATCTTTTAACGAATAAGCAAGGCGCTGCGTTTGCGTTTGCACACGCCCTTCCGCGCCGCCAATACCCAAAACGCCCTCGCACGTTTCGCCCTTTTTCATAAGCAAGCGCATCGTATAATCGCCCTGCCTATCAATGGCAACTTCGCCGTTTTCAAAACAAAGCGTCACCACGGCGTCTTCTTCCGCGTAAGTAATTTTAGCACCACCATTGCTCAACGACATCTTCCCTTCACGAGCGATTTCCGTCGTCTTGCCGTCTACCGTGGTGGCTATCGTTACTTTACACGCTTGCATATTCTCCCCCTATTTCGTCTTTTTTCGACACTATTATAACAAATATCGTACAAAATGTAAACCGTTATGTGCAAATTTATTCGAATTTTGTAAAATAATATAAAAACCGAGGTGATTTACCTCGGTTTTTGACGTTTATTCGTTGTTTTTCTTAATCGTTTCGCGGATTAGTCTACCCTCTTTTAACGTTTGAGAGAGCGTTTCGTCGTCTTGCTTTTTCAATGCGTCAAGATAGATAGAAAGATTGTCGATAAGTCCGCTTAATTCCGTAATAATATTTTCACGGTTGCAAGCGTATAACGGCGTCCAAACCCGTTCGTCCACCCCTGCGATACGCGTCATATCTTGAAAACTTCCGCCCGTAAACCCCTCATAGCCTTTGACTTGCGGACTTTTAACGTAAGCGTTGGAAACGATATGCGCAAGCTGGGAGGTGAGCGCAATTTTCTTATCGTGCTCGTTTGCGCTGCACTCAACAATTTTGCCAAAACCCATTGCTTTTGCGTATTCTTTTATCTCCGCAACATCCTGCTCCTGCGTGTGCGTTGCGCGCGTGATAATCAAGTTTGCTTTTTGGAACATTTCAGGCGAGGCGGACGCAATACCCGACGTTTCCTTGCCTGCCATTGGATGAATACCAACGTAACGGTAATTTCGAGCCTTTTCATAAACCGCTTTTTCGATAATTTCTTTTACGCCGCAAATATCTGTAACGAGCGCTCCGTCTTTGAACGCAGCGTTTTTCAAATACTCCATAGTGGCATACGGCGGCACGGCGATAAAAACGACGTCGTAATCGGCAAGATTTTCCCCTTCTTTTTGGATATACCCTGCTTTTAACGCATACTCGATAGAGGCGCGACTTCTTCCAAAGCCGTCCACTTGGTAGCCCGCCTTGGTAAGCGAGGCGCAAATAGAACCGCCGATAATACCTAACCCTACAACCGCAATCTTCTTCATAACGTTCTCCAAAGCCCAACTTTTTATTATCATACCATATTTTCGTTATTTTTTCAAGCAACGAACGGGCTTTGCCGACATATTTATAAAAAAAGTAGAAAAGAGCGAACGCCCTTTTCCCTTTTTCATCTTTCTTTTGGTTTTGAATATTTTTCTCTCGTAGCCAACCCACCGCGAATATGCCTTTCGTTCAAATTGCGGTTTAACACCAAACGCACCCTTTCAAACAAGTTTTCGTCTACGTATCTCAAACGTTCGGAAACGTCTTTATGCACGGTTGATTTGCTGATGGAAAAATGCGCGGAACACGCACGAACGGTACAACCCGTTTCGACGATATATTCCGCGCATCTTAACACTCTCTCTTCAATATAATCCCACAACTTTTCCAAACCTCCGTAATTCGCTTACGGAATATCTTATGTTGTGATATTGGGGATTATACCCTAATTTTAACGATTATTCGTCCTTTTTATACGGCATCGGGATTACGCTTTCAATCGAATCTTCCGCGTAACGGGCAATCTTCTTCGCCCTTGCGCTTTGCACCGAAATAAATACGTCTTCGCTGGAAAGCTCGGACACCGTTTTATTCTTCTCGACTACCGCCAACATATACGGCACGGTTACGTAGCACGCCGAAAGCACGCTTGCGCCCTCACGGAGCCCTACGATGATATTGCCCTTTCTATAACGCTTGGACGGCTCGATTTGAGAAGAAATTACCCTCTTAAACTTACCCTCGTCCGTTGCGATAACGATTTCGCCCTCGCCGTTGATTTGTTTCATCATTATAACGCTATCACCATCACGGAGCATTATTCCGCGTACGCCCGTCGAAACACGGCCTTGCGTGGGAATATCGTCTTTCATTGCGTTAAGGCAAATACCGTCTTTGGTAACGATGATTATCGTATCTTCTTCGCTCGTATCCTCTTCCACGGAAAGCAGCTCGTCCTCTTCGTTGAGTTTCACCGCTTGGAAAGCGTCTTTACGGTTTTCGTATTCGCTCCACTCCGATTTCTTAATCATACCTTTCTTCGTGAAGAAAAGCAAACTGCCGTAAGGCAAATGTTCGCCCACCGCAAACAACGCAACGACCTTTTCGCCCGTTTCCGTATCAGGCGACAAATCTTTCAAGCTTACGCCCTCGTCGGTGAGTTTGCAATCCAATTCCTCGCCCGAAATATCAAGCTTATGGCAGTTACCGTAATTGGTGAACGCAAAAATACGTTTATCGGTGACCGTTTCAAGCGTATGAAGAGCAATCAAATGCGGCTTGAACTTCCCTTCCAACGTCTTATCAAGCGCGTCTACCGCTTTACCCGTCAACACCTTAAACTTATCGTCCGCGGTATAAACGAGCGTGCATTTTACGCCTGCTTTCTTTTCAGGTGCAGCGGATACCATTTCGTCCGCCTCTTCTCTCGTAAACACCAACTTCGATTTTCTCGGCGTAGGATAAGCGTTTTTGATTTCCGTGATTTCTTCTTTAACCACTTGCAATTGCATTTCACCGCTCTTGGAAATCGCCGTGAGTTTTTTGATGAGTTTTTTCAATTCTTTCAGCTCGTTTTCAAGCTTAAAGATTTCCAATTTCGTCAAGCGAGCAAGACGCAAATCGAGAATAGCTTGCGCTTGCACTTCGCTAATTTCAAAGCGAGCCATAAGTTTCGCTCTTGCATCCGACGTGCTTTCCGCCTTTTTGATAATCGCAATTACCTCGTCGATGTTTTGAACGGCTACAATCAAGCCCTCCAAAACGTGACAACGGCTTTGCGCTTGTTTCAAATCGAAAATCGTTCTGCGTTTTACGACCTGTTGTTGGTATTTTACGTAATGGCGGATAATTTCCATCAAGCCAAGTTGTTGAGGCTTGCCGTCCGCAATTACGACCATATTGATACCAAAGGTAACTTCCAAATCGGTATATTTATAAAGGCATTTCAAGATAGCGTTGACGTCCGCGTCCTTTTTAATACGGATAACCGCGCGCATACCCGTTCTATCCGATTCGTCCGCGACGAAATCAATGCCAACCAATTCCTCTTTCTTTTCTTCGCGCAAATCCACGACTTTACGGAGCAGTTGCGCTTTGTTTACTTGATAAGGAAGTTCGGTAATTACCAAATTCGTCTTGCCGTTATCCGTTTTTTCCGCGTTGATTTTTGCGCGGAGCGTGATTTTACCGCGCCCTGTTTTATACGCTTGAATAAGCTCGTTTGCAAGAATTACGCCACCCGTAGGGAAATCGGGACAAGGGATAAACTCCATCATCTCTTCAAGGGAAATGGCGGGGTTGTCAATGTACGCAACTACGCCGTTGATAACCTCTTCGAGGTTATGCGTAGGAATATTCGTCGCCAAACCGACGGCAATACCCGACGAGCCGTTTACAAGCAGGTTGGGAAATCTGCCTGGCAAAACGTCCGGTTCTTTCAAACTGTCGTCGAAGTTAAGCGAGAAACTGACTGTTTCTTTATCAATATCGCGCAAAAGCTCTAATGCGAGCGGTTGCATACGAGCCTCGGTATAACGCATAGCCGCCGCAGGGTCGCCGTCAACCGAGCCGAAGTTACCGTGCCCGTCAACGAGCGTTTTGCCCATATTGAAATCTTGCGCCATACGCACCATTGCATCGTAAACGGAGC
>JAZRSE010000224.1:0-4303 GCA_045651305.1 Candidatus Scatosoma sp.
GGCTTCTATCGTAGAGGACGACATTGCGTTCGGTCCTGAAAACGTTGGTATGCCGCGCGAGGAAATTGGCAAACGCATTGATTTCGCTCTGAAAGCCGTAGGCATGCAGGAATTTAGAACGGCTACGCCGTCCAGGCTGTCGGGGGGGCAAAAACAACGTATTGCCATTGCAGGCGTATTGGCGTTGAAACCGCGCATTATGATTTTGGACGAATCGACGGCAATGCTCGACCCTCGCGGACGGAAAGAGGTGCTGGACGTCGTTTGTAAATTGAATAAAGAAGAGGGTATCACCGTTTTATTGATAACCCATTTCCCCGAAGAGGCGATGCTTGCCGACAGGGCGCTTGTTATGGACCACGGCAAAATCGTAATGGAGGGCAAACCGCAGGAAATATTGGCAAGGGAAGAGGAGTTGAAAAAATGCTCGTTATCCCTGCCCCACGCATTGAAAGTATGCCGTGCGTTGCGTAAGGGCGGTTTGGATATAGAAGATTCTTTCTCGGCGGATGAAATTGCAAGCCAAATCGTGCGCAAAACGGTAGAAAAGGAAAGGGAAAAGGCGGAAGAAAGGATAGCGCCTGCGCCCCTTTCGTTGGACGGCAAAGGCGAAATCGTGTCGAAGAACCTTTCGTACACGTACGATGCGAAATCGGTGTTTGCAACGGCGGCGCTTTGCGGCGTGGATTTGCACGTGCCTGCCGGCTCGTTCTTTGGTATTATCGGGCATACGGGTAGCGGTAAATCGACGTTTGTACAGCACTTGAACGCGCTCATAAAATTGCCGACGGCGGAAAAGAAATATAAAGAGAAAAAACGTAAAAAGAATACGCCTGAAACACCGAAAATGGCGTTAAACGTAGACGGGTACGACTTGGCGGATAAGACGACCGATTTCCTTGCTTTGCGTAAGGACGTGGGTATGGTTTTCCAATATCCAGAGTATCAACTGTTTGCGGAAACGGTGTTTGAGGACGTAGCTTTCGGCTTAAAGAATTTTCGTAAAGAGATGACGGAAACGCAAGTGGCGGATGCGGTAAAAGAGGCTTTGGAAACGGTAGGTCTTTCCTACGAAGAGGTGAAAAACCGTTCCCCGTTCGAGCTTTCCGGCGGTCAACGCCGTCGTGTGGCGATTGCAGGCGTTATCGTAACCAAGCCGGAAATATTGGTATTGGACGAACCTGCGGCAGGGTTAGACCCGCTTGGCAAAGAGGAGATAATGTCCCTTCTTCACAAAATTCATAACGATTGGTGTAAGACGGTGATTATCGTTTCCCACGATATGGACGAGATTGCGGAAAACTGTACTTCGGCGGTTATTTTCTACGAGGGCAAAGTTTTGGCGTCGGGTGCGCCTAAACACCTGTTTGCGGACGGAAAATATACGGACGAGGCAGGCTTGGACGTACCGTTCACGGCGAAGATAATGCAGGCGCTTAAAGAAAAAGGCGTGGATATTGATTGCGACTTAAAGACGGCGGACTTTGTGAAAAAGACGTTGGCTTGTCGCGCTCCGTTGCCGATGCAAGGGGGTGGAGAAAATGCGTGACGTAGCGTTTGGACAATATTATCCCTCCAACTCCTTCGTGCATAAATGCGACCCCCGTATGAAACTCGTTTTCTTGGTGGTGTATATCGTTGCGGTATTCCTTTGTAAGAGTTTTTATGCGCTTGGCGCGTGTGCGGCGGTTTTCTTGCTTATGGCAATTTTCTCGGGAGTGCCTTTCAAAAGCTTATTCCGCTCGGTACGCGCGGTAATCTTTTTGGTGTTGTTTACGGCGATACTCAATTTGTTCTTCTATAAAGGCGAAACGAGGATTTGGGAAAACTTTTTCCTCACGTGGGAGGCGGTGTTCTTTACGCTGTTCTTGGCGGCAAGATTGCTTTTGTTGGTGCTCGGCTCGTCCCTGCTTACGCTCACCACTACGCCCGTGTCCCTTACGGACGGGTTAGAGGGGCTGCTTTTGCCTTTGAAATGGATTCGTTTCCCCGTGCACGAGCTCGCTTTGATTATGTCGATAGCCTTGCGTTTTATCCCTATTTTAACGGACGAAACGGGGCGGATTATGAACGCGCAAAAAGCCCGTGGCGCGGATTTTGAATCGGGCGGACTTTTCAAGAGGGTAAAGGCGATTGCACCTATCTTAATCCCCTTATTGATAAGCGCGATACGCCGCGCGGACGAGCTTGGCGACGCGATGGATGCACGTTGTTATTCGGGCAGTAAAAAGCGTACGAAGTATAAGAGATTGAAATTCTCTTGGCGCGATTTGATTGCGTTTTTGGTGATGGGTAGTTTGCTTGCAGGGGTAATCGTGATGAAGATATACCTGCCTGCCGTTATTTGAGGTGGCTATGCGATACGTATTGAAGGTTGCCTACGACGGAACGGATTTTGCAGGCTGGCAATGCCAAAAAAATGCGCTTACTATACAAGAAACGATTGAGAAAGCGTTGCAACAGGCGTTTTCTCAAACGATAAAAATCACGGGTAGCGGACGCACGGACGCAGGCGTGCACGCGGCAGGGCAAACCTGTCACTTTGACGCCGATTTAACGATTCCTCCGCAAAAGATGCCCGATTGTCTAAACCGCTTATTGCCTCCCTCGGTGAAAGTGGTGGACGGTTGGTCGGCGGAGAGCGATTTCGATTGCAACCGTAGCGCAAAGAAGAAAACCTATCGCTATCGTTTGTACGTTAGCGAGAGGGAAATGCCCCTTTTAGAGCGTTTTGCCGTGCGTATTGAAAGCGCGCCGAGCATTGAAAAAATGCAAGAATTGGCAAAGCTTATGGAGGGTGAACACGATTATAAGGCGTTTTGCGCGTCGGGCTCGGCGGTGAAAACGACGGTTAGGACGGTGTACGAAGTGCGCTTGGAAGAGCGTGTAGAGTATAACTTCCGTGTGATAGAAATTTTTGTAACGGGCAACGGGTTCTTGTACAATATGGTGCGTACTATGGTAGGAGAACTGTTGGATTTGGCAAACGAGAAACGTACGGCGGAAAGCCTTTTTAAGGCGTACGGGACGGGGGATAGGGCTCTTTTGGGTAAGACGATGCCTGCAAAAGGTTTGACGCTTATGCAAGTAGAGTACGGAAAGGAATAAAGGAAAAGGAAGGAAAAATGGAACTGTTTTTATTGTACGAATCGTCTTTTACGGCGTGTACGATGTTTGATATGGGGTTGACGAATTCTCATTTTTGGTCGTTAATCATTGGGGGTAGTATTTGGCTTGCGCTCTTCCTATTGCAAGGCTTTGGTCTTTGGAAAATGGCAAAGAACAGGGGTTGGAATAAGAAAGGTCTTGTTTTCGTGCCTTTCGTGAACTACTTATATATCGGTAAATTGGCGGGCGTATGCAACTTTTTTAGCCAAAAGATTAGAAAAATGGGCGTATTCGTAATGGTTGCGCAAATCATTACGACGCTTTTTATGGCGTTGTTGATGCTTGCAAAGACGTATTTGTTTATGGCGGAGGGAGAACCCGTTTATCTTGACGAATATTTCACCTTGTATTGGGGTGGAACGGGCTTTGCAGGAAAGGTGGAAGAATTCTACAATATCGGTAGCTCCATTACGTATATTTTGCAGCTTGTTTACGAAATTCTCTTGTTGATATTGATGATGGGCTTGTTCAAGAGATACGCGCCGAGAAATTATATGATTTTGTCTTTGCTTGGCGTATTTTTGCCGACGGCAAGATTTATCATCGTCTTCTGCTTGCGCAATAAACAGGCGATTGATTACGAGGCGTACGTTCGCGCTCGCCGTGAGGCAATGGCAAGAGAATATCAACAACGTTACGGCGGTTACGGCACGCCTTACGGCTACGGTGGCAATCCCTATGCAAACGGTTACGGTCAACCCGTGCCTCCCACCCAACAAAAACCCGAAGACCCGTTTGGGGAATTTGGCGGCGATAAGGGCGCGGAAGACCCGTTTGGTGAGTTTGACAACGCGAACACGGTGAAAACGCCCGAAGGGAAAGACGACGGCTTTTTCGAGTAAGAAAAATTAGACAATTAAAAAGACGGAGAATAAGAAAAAGTTATATTCTCCGTCTTTTTTTATGCGAATATGCTTGCAAGCCCTTTACAACTTGAAATAAAGTATGCTATAATATAGCATAGATATAAATTTAGGTTATAAATTACGCAAAAACAGGAGGTTTTACGTATGACGGAAACGAATATTTCTGCGATAGCCACGCCTGCCGGACGAGGGGGCGTTGCGATAATCCGTATTAGCGGCGGTTCTCCGCTTGCCATTGCCGAAAAAATGTTTACGCCCGTAGGGAAAAC
>JAZRSE010000225.1:0-1934 GCA_045651305.1 Candidatus Scatosoma sp.
CGTTTTGGTCCTTAACTGCGCCAAGGTAGCCAAAGTACAATGCTTGGATTGCTTCCTGAGCCGTTTCAGCGGGTCTGGAAATATCGCAACCGTAAGCCGCTGCCATTGCCTTCAAGCCCTTCAACGCCTTTACTTGGTCAGCAATTTCTTCACGGTTTCTAACCTTTTCAGGGGTCATATCGCCGTTGATAGCAAGCTTATCTTCTTCCTTCTTTTGGATAAGGTAATCTACACCGTAAAGCGCTACACGACGATAGTCGCCAATGATACGACCACGGCCGTAAGCATCGGGCAAACCGGTGAGGATGTGCGCGGAACGAGCCGCACGCATTTCAGGCGTATACGCATCGAACACACCTTCGTTATGCGTCTTTCTGTATTTCGTGAAAATTTCTTTTACGTTGGGGTCGATTTGGTAACCGTACATTTCAAGCGCGCTTTCCGACATACGGATACCGCCGAACGGTTGCAAAGAACGTTTGAAAGGTTCGTCCGTTTGTACACCGACAATCTTTTCAAGGTCTTTATCCAAATAACCTGCGCCGTGCGAAGTAAGCGTGGAAACGATAGCCGTATCCGCGTTCAAAACGCCGCCGTTAGCAAGTTCTTTTTTCGTCAAATCGCAAACGATTTCCCAAAGTTTCTTCGTTGCGTCCGTTGCGGGCTTCAAGAAGCTTGCGTCGCCTTCATACGGCGTGTAGTTACGTTGAATGAAATCACGTACGTCTACTTCGTCGTTGCTCCATTTACCGGGAACGAATCCCTCCCAACCTTTGTATTGCATCATATCAGTACTCCTATAAAAACAATAATTTTTTTTGCTATATCATACCCGTTCTCTTGCAAACGGATTTTTTGCCGTCGTTATTTTTTAAGTGCCTTTCTCTCTTCGATTTTAGCGTCCAGCCAAAGCTCTAAAATCTCTTCCGGTTGAAAGCCCGCGCACCGCGCGAATATCTCTTCCCCGTCCGTGAGCAGTATCGTAGGCACTCTCGTTACGTCCCACTCTTCCATCAGCCCAATCGTCGAATAGTCCGCCTCTACGTGTACGAGTTTTATATCCCCTCGCTCCGCACAGAGCCTTTCTAATATAGGCATCAACGTCAAACAGTTGGCGCAGGATTCTCCGCTGATTTCCACACAGCAAAGCCCTTGCAACTGCTTTTTATAGTTCAATTCTTTTTCGTTCATTTTCTCTCTCCGCATAAAATACGTTTGGCGTTTTCCACCCGTTCTTTCGTCGGCACTTCCACGCCCTTTAACGGATACTCTATACCAAGTTTTTCGTATTTCACTTCGCCAAGCGTATGATAGGGCAACACTTCCACCCTTTCCACCGTTTTCAGCGTATCGATAAACGCGCGCGTCTTTTCAAGCGCTTCGTCCTCGTCCGTAAGATTGGGCACGAGCACTTGTCTAATCCAAATCGGCTTATCGTTATCGCTTAAAAATCTTGCAAACGCCAACGTGTTTTCGTTTCCCTTGCCCGTCAGTTTTTTGCAAGCCTCGCTGTCGATATGCTTTATATCGAGGAGGAACAAATCGGTGACGGAGAGCAGTTTTTTATACTTCTCTACGCAAGCCTCGTCGCCCGCTTGAAAGGTAACGCCCGACGTATCCACGCAGGTATGCAAACCCTTTTCTTTGAGCAGCGTAAACAGCTCGATAACGTAATCTATTTGCAAAAGCGGTTCTCCACCCGTCACGGTGACCCCACCGTCGTTGCCGAAATAATTTTTATATCGCAAAGCGCGGTTTGCCACGTCCTCGGCAGAATATTCCTTTCCGCCAAACGCCCAAGTATCGGGGTTGTGACAATACTGGCAACGCAACGGACAGCCTTGTAAAAACACGACGAAACGGATACCAGGCCCGTCCACCGTACCGAAGGATTCAAACAAGTCGGAAGGCCAAAGCGGTCTTAGGAAGACAAT
>JAZRSE010000226.1:0-7779 GCA_045651305.1 Candidatus Scatosoma sp.
ATAGTTTTCCAAACGTTCGATTTTTGCAAGAACTGCCGCCTCGTCGTCTTTCTTTGCGTTTACTTTGAAGATAAGTTCGGAAAGGTCGAAACTTTCTACGTTGATGCCGTATCTTTGCAAGGTTACTTCGTCGAAACGAACGGTTTTGAAAGCCGTCGTTCTTGCGCCGATGCAACCAAGGTTAAATCTCTTCATACCCTTTACAACGCGGCAAATAGCGGCAAAGTCTGCCAAGTTTTGCTTAAACGCGTCGCTCAAAGGATGTACAACGTGCGGTTTCATAACGGTAAAAGGGATTTGGTATTGATAGAATACGTCCGTCACCGAGAATTTACCGCAGTATGCGTCGCGGCGGTGAGCAAAGTCCATCTTACCGATTTCGTCGGGATATGCTTGCATCAAAATAGGCACGCCTGCATCTTGCAAAGCGGTGATAGCGCCGTTTTCGTCGATGAAGATAGGCATACAAAGGATAACGCCGTCGTATTCGCCTTCGTGGCGCTTCAACCAGTCGTGATAAATTCTACCCTCGTCGCGCGTTTCTACCGCACCGTATCTGGTAGCGTTTTCGTCCATAACAAGGTATTCGTGACCAGCGTCCGTAACGGCTTTAATCATATCCGTTCTCGCGCCAGCGATAAGTTCTGCGGGCATAAACCCACGGTTACCGAAATACAAAGCAAATTTCATAATTAGTACATCTCCTTTAAGGTTTTATATAATTTTTTATATTTTTCATATTGAGTTTCGTATGCGGCGTGCATATCCAGGTTGGGGGTGAATTCTTTGACGTAGCGAACGAATATTCCCTTCGCCTCTTCCAAATCCTTCGCTCCGCCAAGCGCCACCGCTTGCAACGTCGCACAGCCGCAAAGTCCGCCCTCGGACGAACGCAAAATTTTCACGGTTACGTCTTGGATATCCGCCTTAATTTGCATCCATTTACCAGAGTTCGCGCCGCCGCCCGTTGCGATGGTGTTCTTTACGGTAATGCCGTATTTGCCAGCCACGTCGGCGTTCAAGCGCATTTCCATCGCCGTACCTTCCATAATGGATTTATACAAATCGGCATCCGTCGTTTCCGTCGTAAGATTGATGATTGCGCCCTTTGCGTTCAAGTCTTGATAGGGAGTGCTTGCGCCGCCAAAGTAAGGCAACGTCAAAACGCCCGTCGGGCAATCTTTCATATTCTTTTCAAGATAGGTAAAGAAATCCTTTTGCTCGCCGCTATATCCGTGCATAATCTTTTTGCGAAGCCAATTTACCGTCGAACCGCAAGAATAGTTGAGAATGTACGTGCAGTACAAACCTTCTACTGCGTAAGGCACACAAGGATAACCTTCTCTACCCATTTGAGCGTCGGTGGGTTTGTCTTTGAAAAGAGTCGTGATACACTCAACCGTACCCATGCCGTCAACCGCATCGCCCGCATTAAGCACACCCGCGCCAAGCGACGTACAAATTTGGTCGTGCGAGCCAAGTACCAATACGGGGTTGCCCTTAATACCAAGCTCTTCAATCAAGCTTTGTTTCACGTCGCCCACAATCGAGCCTGCG
The DNA here is from genome assembly GCA_045651305.1 of Candidatus Scatosoma sp. Lineage (GTDB taxonomy): Bacteria > Bacillota > Clostridia > Christensenellales > Borkfalkiaceae > Scatosoma. The sequence goes on from JAZRSE010000226.1 coordinate 1,558, forward strand.
CGTTGCGTGGAAGAGAACAAGGAACGGGATACGCCAACCGCGTCTAACACCTCTTGCGAGAAATCCAATTTCTCAATGTCCAAAGCGCCCGTGCGCGCACCCAAACCGTAGTCGATAACACGCTTGCCCGTCAACAAATAACCGATGTATTCGCCTACGAGCAGCACTTTGTCCGCCTTTGCGTATTTTTCGGAGTAATGTTTCTTAATCCAAAGCAGTTTCGAAAGGGAATACATACTGTGGGGCATAGTACCCGTAATCAAGAACGCTTTTTCCTCACCAACCGCGTCGATAATTTCCTTTGCCTCTTCTTCCCCGCGAGAATCGGTGTATAACATAGGATAGAACAACACGTTGTCGTCCTTGTCCAATAACACGAACGCCTCGCCAAGCGAAGAGATACAAAAAGAAGAAATTTCGTGTTTCTTCGCAACGGTGGCAATCATTTCTTTACAGTTTTGCCATACGACGTCTACGTCCACGTAGTTATGTCCCTCTTCTTTGCGGAAATCGTATTCCTTGGAAAGGTATTCCAAAATTTCACCGCTTTGCGAAAAAAGCTGACATTTGCAACAGGTTGTCCCAATATCCAAGCTGAAATAGTTCATAATAAAATTCAACTTCTTTGTTGGCACAAAGAGTTTCAAGCCTCCTTTAATAGTACTATAAAAAACCAATGTTTTCCGCCTGTTCGTGGAAGAACATACGATTTCATATTATATTATAATATGGCAAACAAACGTTGTCAAGAGCATTATAAAAAAAATCCATATAGAAGTAAACTTTTTTTATGTATTTGGTATTATTTATCTATATACGACAAACGATTTGTTTCGCCTATTTTTATCGCGCAAGCAGGTTTTTGCCCCTCCCCAACCGCGCCGTTTAAGCCAAGAATCTAGCACCCGTATAAGATTGCTTTTTTGCCTTGTTTTTTCTATTCTTTTTAACAATTTATTCCCTTATAACCGATTAAATTTTATCATATCTTTTATCAATATACAATGCCCATTTGAAATTAAAAATTTCTGTTTTTTAACCTGCCGATTGTTTCAAAATCGTATGGAAAAATTCAAAATAAAAAAGCGATACCGTTGCAACGGCACCGCCCTTTTACTATTCTCAAATTAGCGCTTAATCCAAGCGAGAAACTCCTTTTTTTCGTTAGTTTAAGGCGTTTGGAAGTTCTTTCTCCGCTCGATAAAATCAAACTTTTTTCTTATTTTTCCGCCCTCGCACCAGCTCGATAACGAGAAGTATTAAGGCGTAGCAAACCGCGTATATAGGCGCCATTACCCACGTCGTAAGCGGCGTGTTGGAAAGTAAAGGCGTATAAATGTGGAACGCGTCCGCAAGCCCAAAAAAGCCGATGAGAAACGCGCCCAAGGAAAGATAGCACGTAAACCCAAAAAGAGTGCAATACCACTTTTTATAGGTGATATGAATTTGCTTAAAGAGCAAGAGCGCAACGACGAGCGTAGCCGAAAGACTGTGGTGTAAGAGCCCTGAAATGGTAGGCAAATAAAAAATCGTAGGACCTTGCCCAATGAAAGCAGGATAAGCCACCGTAGAAATTCCACCGAATAAGCCGAGAATCCAAAGGAAATGATAAGCGCCGTTGTCCTTTTTGCCAAATAGCACGGCAAGCGAAAGCACGAGGCTTGTCAAACCGCAATAACTTTCGGGGATAATATCCACCCACTTTGTCGTTTCGTATCTAAAAACCTGCGAAAGCCTGTTCGTAACAATGGAAATAAACAAGGCGAGCGCCAAGCCTTTCAAGACGAAAGCTTGCGCCCTTTCGCTTTTAGCGAATTTCTTTGCGCAAACCAATCCAACAACCGCAAGCGCGGTGGTAATACCGATATAGGTAAAATGTTCTATTCCATAAAGTTCTGCCGGCATAATTCCTTTCCTTTGCCTATATTAGATACACCTATTATACCACACCCAAACGAGATTTGCAAGGAAAATTTCAAGACGGATATTCTTCCAATTCGTGTAAGTTCCTTCGTTTAGTCGGCTCATACCAAAAAAGAGAACACCTGCATAGTGTTCTCTTTTTTGGTGCGGACGAAGGGATTTGAACCCACACGGTGTTACCCACAGGAACCTGAAACCTGCGCGTCTGCCAATTTCGCCACGTCCGCGTATTGACGGAAATATTTTATATTTCCGCAATTTCCGTTTTTTCTATTTTGCCGTCCTTACGCTCTATCTTCCAAGCTTTGCCACCGCTGGAAATACTGCCGATAATTTCGCCGTTTTCTATCACCAATGCGGCGTTATCTTCTACCCCGTAAGCACAGTCGTAATTATAACACACTATTTTATCAAAGTCAAGCATTCTCGCCCCGTAATGCGGTGAAATTACTCCCTTTTTCCACCCCAAGCCCTTGAACATAGCGTACTTTTCATCCGTATCTCCATTAACCAAAGCGGAGTCTGTATAGATATCGCTAAACCAACAAATTGCGCCTGCGGAAAGCCCTGCAAGGATAACGCCACGCTCGTACGCGGTCTTAATAAGCGGCAATACGCCCGTTTCTTCCCAGCTACGCATCATAAACACCGTATCGCCGCCGCCCACGTAGATTACGTCCGCTTTTTCAAACTTCGCTTTCAACCTTTCCAAATCCACTTCCTTAAACACGGTGAGCGCGACATCCGTCTTGATATTGAAAACGCCCGTATAGACTTTATGGAAGGTGTTATAATAGGGCATAAAATCGTGACTGGCAGTAGGGATAAACAGCGCATTGGCGCGTCTTTCCCCTGCCCGTTCTTTTGCCAAGTTTGCGATATATTCGTCTATTTTTAGCGTGGTCTTTTCTCGTAATTCCCCACCGCCAATGGCTATAATACGTTGCATATACCTACCCTTTGCGCGCAATTATTTGCTATACTTTTCTTCCAACGCCTTAATCTTTGCCACACGGCGTTCGTGGCGTTCGCCACCCTCGAACTCGGTATTCAAGAACGTATATACAAGCTCTTGCATCATACCTTCGCCAACTACCTTTTCACCAAAGGCAATCATATTTGCGTCGTTATGCAAACGGGTGTATTTCGCACAGTACAAATCGTGACAATGCGCGCAGCGTACGCCGGGCACTTTATTGGCAACGATAGATACGCCAATCCCCGACGAACAAACGAGAATACCTCTTTCACACTCGCCGCTTGCTACCGCCTCCGCAGCCGCCGCTGCAAAATCGGGATAATCGCACGAATCAAAGGTGTTCGTACCAAAATCCACCGTTTCGTGTCCAAGTTTTTCTACGTACGCTTTCATCGCGTTTTTAAGGTTTAATCCGCCGTGGTCACATGCAATTGCAATTTTCATTTTTTTACTCTCCCTGTTTTTCAGTTATATTTTGTGCGCTTTCTTTTTTGGAAGAACTCGCCTTTTTTCTCGTGGTTTTCTTCGCCGTTTCGCCTTGGGGCTTTTCTTTGAGTTTCGCCCAAATGGATTTCGGCAACAGTTTTTCTATCAACGCAGGCATACCCCCGTCAATCAGTTGATAAACGTATTGATAACACTCCCTATCCCTGCCGTACGGGTCCATAACTTGATACCCTGCAAGTTCGGAAAAGGAATACACGTTATTTTCAATTTCCTCTTCGCCTGCCGCGCGCAAGACCTGCCAACGCATTTCCATCAACATATCCCGTTGCGCGTCCGTCATACACACAATCGCAAGCGATTGTTTCAAAACCCTTTCATCGACGGCTTTCGCCTTAAAAAGCGACGTGTCAAAGCCGTTATCTATAAGGATTTGCGCCGATTTTTCATTGATTTTATCCCCTTTTTTGGCGTGCGTACCTGCCGAGCTTACTTTTAATTTGGTCAACCCCAAATCCAAAACTCGTTTTCTAAAAAGGTACTCTGCCATAGGGGAACGGCAGGTGTTGCCCGTACAAACGAATACGACTAATTTTTTCAACGTTTTTCTTTTCAATGCGTACCTGCCCTCCTCTTTTTTTATCGGTTTGTTTCGTGCGGCACGTCTTGCGAGGCGCACGCCTTTTGCAAACGGTTCATCACCCCGACCATAATGCCGTCCTTTTCTATCGGCTCGATAACGACAAGCACGTCGCAAAGCATTTCCGCCTCACGCAGTTTGCCGTACAAGTTCGTTGCCATTTCCGCTTGCGTTTTGCCTAAATTTAAGCAGTTCACGCCTGCCTTTTCAAATATAGGCAGCCATTTTTCTTCACAAAGCACCGCTACGCGCGCCTTTTCCGCCTCTTCCTTTTTACAGCAAACAAGCGCTTTTTCTATCTCTTCCGCCTTAAAAAGCACCGTCTTGCATTTGGGCGAATAGTGCTTATAAAGCACCCCGGGGCTTTTTACCTTCTCCCCTTTTTCAAGGTTGGACGTATAACTGCCGCACTCGCCCACCACCGAGGCTATCATCTCTCTCGTGATAAGCCCGGGACGGAGGATTACGGGGTATTCCCCCGTGCAGTCGCAAACGGTACTCTCTATCCCGCCCTCGCAGTTTCCACCGTCGAGAATAAGCGGTATTTTTCCCTCAAAATCGTCGAATACGTGTTTCGCCGAAGTGGGACTGACGTGCCTCGATAAATTAGCGCTTGGCGCAACGATAGGAATACCCACCTCGCGCAAAAACGCCTGTGCGCCCTCGTGCGCAGGTACGCGCACGGCAAGCGTATCAAGTCCGCACGACACGAACGGGCTCACCTTACCTTTCGACGGATACACGAGCGTCAACGGCCCGGGCAAAAACGCCTCACGCAGTTTCTTTGCGTACGGAGGGTCGCAATCCACAATCTTTAACAAATCGTAATCGCTATGTACGTGCGCTATCAAAGGATTATCGTTGGGCCTACCCTTTACCTCGAATATCTTTTTCACCGCGCAATCGTCAAAGGCGTTACCCCCCAACCCGTACACCGTTTCCGTGGGAATAGCCACTACGCCGCCGTCAAATATAATGTTTTTCGCCTCGATTAAACTTTCTTTTGTTATCGGCTTTATCTTCGTTTCCATAACTTTAATAGGGCAATTCTTCGTCCTCTATACCTTGCAAACCACCTTTACGCATAGGAGGTTCGGGCGGAATATAATCGTCGTCAGGCGCAACGTATTCGTCCTCTTCCTCGTCGTAAGGTTGCGGCTCGTGCGAGTACGTAGGCGGTTCGTCTTCCTTGTTTTGTTCGTCCACGTCCACGAATTTCGTGCACTCGCCAATGAACTTCAAAGATACGCGGCCCTGTTCACCACTTCTATGCTTTGCAAGGATAAGTTCCGCCGCGCCTTTCACCACTTTACCCGTGTCAATTTCCTCTCTCGTCGCCGTAGCCTCGGGACGGTTGATGAACATTACGATATCGGCGTCTTGCTCGATTGCGCCCGATTCACGAAGGTCGGAAAGCGTAGGCTCTTTCGATTGAATACGACGAAGCTGGGAAAGGGCGATAACGGGAACGCTAAGCTCTTTTGCCATAATCTTCAAATCACGAGTAATGGAGGCAACTTCTTGTTGTCTATTTTCCGCGCCTGCCGTACGAGAATCACCGCTGGACATAAGCTGGATATAGTCTATCATTACCATATCCAAACTACCCGTCGTCGATTTCAAACGACGGCACTTGGAAATGATTTCACTAGGAGTGATACGGGAAGAATCGTCGATATAGATATTGCTCTTCTTTAATTTGTCCGCCGCTACCATTAGCTTTTTCCACTCTTTCGCGCTCAATTTGCCCGACAAAGCGTTTGCCATGCTCACGTTCGCATACGAACATATCAATCTTTGCACGATTTCGCGGCGGGGCATTTCGAGCGAGAATACGGCGCACGTCTTGCCTGCGCGGAGGGACGCGTTCTCTACGAGGTTCATCGCGAGCGACGTTTTACCCATACCAGGACGAGCCGCAAGGACGATTAACGCGCCTGCTTGCAAGCCGTTGGTCATTCTATCCAAATGCTTAAAGCCCGTGGGAACACCTTTGAACGAATCGGGGTCCGTTTGCAACATTTCAAACTTATGCAAAACCTCGCCGATGATATCCCCCTCGTCCATACCCGAAAGCGTGGACGATTCCGTTTCACGGGAAATATCGTACACCATTTTTTCCGCAAAGGAAATTGCCGTCCTCTCGTCGGCAGACGAGGTGGACGTTTCAATAATCTTTCTTGCCGCGCGAATCAGTTTTCTATTCACGCTATCGCGTATTACGATATCGTAATAC
>JAZRSE010000227.1:0-2322 GCA_045651305.1 Candidatus Scatosoma sp.
ACAGACCTTGTCTATCGCAACGAATAGCGTGCTCCCTTTTTCTCTCTGTGGATTCCGTTTTACACCGAACCCCGAACACCGCAGACTGTAATACTATTATATAGTATTATCCACGTCTTTGTCAAGTGGAAAAACAAGGAAAATTTAAGCGTTCAAATTTTTCAAAAACTCGAAAATTTCCTCTTCAAAATTGAGCCCGTAACGTTTATCGGCGACTTCTTTTGCGCTACGTCTTATGGACGCGGTGGTGAAATCGGCGGCAAGCTTGATGGCGGTTTCTTCGTTTTTGCCTTTCAACATTGCGCCGACGAAAGCGGAGGAGAATACGTCCCCTGCGCCGTGGAAAAATCCCTCGACGTTTTGCGAGGAGTAGCGTTTTTCTTCGCCCGTTTCCGTTAAATAGCATACGGAAATTTCCTTTTCTTCTATCACGCCCGTGACGATAGGACGGGGGCAAACGCCTGCCAATTTATTCAAAAGCGCCGTTGTGTCGCTCGTGGGATAGGGGATAGACGCCAAATAGCACGCCTCGGTAAGGTTGGGCAGGATAAAATCCGCTTGTTTGCAAAGGGTACGCATTTTTTCTACGTATTCGTCGTTGAAACCTTTGTATAATTTACCGCCGTCGCCCATTACGGGGTCTACGACGAAAATACCCTTTTCCGTTAAAAATTCCGTCTTGATTTTTGCCACCAAGTCGATTTGTTCTACGCTGCCAAGATAGCCGCTATAAATGCAGTCGAACCGCAAACCAAGCGTTTTCCATTGTTTTAATATGCCCGAAAACTCGCCTGTTAAATCCAAAAAAGTATATCCGTCAAAACCGCCCGTGTGCGTAGACAAAAGCGCCGTGGGCAACACGTCGCAAGTAATTCCGCAAGCGGATATAACGGGCAGGGATACCGTGAGTGAGCATTTCCCTACGCAAGATATGTCGTTGATGGCAAGTACGCGCATAAAACACACTTCTTCCTTATAAAAATTTAAGAAATCTATTATAATCTATTATAAATTTCTTGATTTTTTTTGTCAATCGTATTAAAATAGAATAGATAAGAAATTTTTTCTAAAAGAGGTAAAAAATATGGCTATTACGGGCGAAATTATCAACAACACCGTATCGTATGCGGATTTTGAGAAATACGAAAACGAAATCGTTACCATTAAAGGTACTATTCACAATATCCGTATGATGTCCGATTTTGCGTTCGTTATCTTGCGTACGGCAAGGGAAACGATTCAATGCGTTTACGCGGAAGAATTCTCTTCCTATCGTATGAGCGAGGACGTAAAAGAGGAGTGCGCTGCGAAAATTACGGGTAAAATCGTTGCAGGCGTACAAAAGGACGGCAGTAAGCGTTATGAAGTGCAAATTCATAATATCGAGCTTTTGTCCCACCCTGCGGAAATCCCGCCCGTGGTTATCACGAAAAAGCAAGTAAATTGCGATTTGTCCACCAACCTCGATTATCGCCCCGTAACGATGCGTAATCCCAAAGAACGCGCTATTTTCAAGTTGCAAGAGGGTATCGCGCGTGGGTTTAGAGAATTTTTAAGCGGTCAAGGCTTTACGGAAATTCGTTCCCCGAAAATCAACTTCGCAGGCGCGGAGGGCGGTACGAACGTATTTAAGCTCGATTATTTTGGCAAGCAAGTATATCTTGCGCAATCGCCCCAGCTTTACAAACAAGCGCTTGTGGCGGTGTATGAAAGGGTGTTTGAAATTGCGCCCGTATTCCGCGCGGAACATCACGACACCAGCCGTCACCTTAACGAATATATTTCTATGGACTTCGAAATGGGCTTTATCGACAGTTTCGAAGATATTATGAATATGGAAACGGGTGCGCTCAAATATATTATGAACCTTTTGAAGACGGAATACAAAAACGAAGTGGATTTGTTGCATATCGACGTGCCTGAAATCACGGAAATTCCTACGCTTAAATTTATGGAGGCGAAGGAAATCATTATGAAGAAGTTTAAGTATCAACCTACCGATATGAAGGACTTCGACCCCGAAGAAGAACAACTTTTGGGTAAATATGCGAAAAAGCAATTCAATTCCGATTTCATTTTCATCACGCACTATCCCTCCAAGAAACGTCCTTTCTATACGATGGACGACCCTGCCGACCCCGAATACACCCTTTCTTTCGACTTGTTGTTTAGGGGCTTGGAAATCACGTCGGGCGGTCAACGTGTGCACGATTATAACGAGCAGGTTGCAAAAATGCAAAAATTGGGTATGAACCCCGAAGAATTTGCTACCTACCTTATGCTCCACAAATACGGCGCGCCTCCTCACGGCGGACTTGGTAT
>JAZRSE010000228.1:0-3686 GCA_045651305.1 Candidatus Scatosoma sp.
CACCTTTCCAAGATTGGCAAGGGCGGCAAAAAGGTAAATTACCGTTTGCGCGATTGGTCGGTTTCCCGTCAAAGATATTGGGGCGCACCTATCCCTATGATTCATTGTGAAAAATGCGGCGTCGTTCCCGTACCTGAAAAAGAATTGCCCGTAAAACTTCCCTACGACGTAGAATTCCGTCCCAACGGAAAATCTCCCCTTGCAACCCACGAAGGCTTTATGCGTTGCACCTGCCCTAAATGCGGCGGCAAAGCATCGAGAGACCCCGACACACTCGACACCTTCGTATGTTCCAGCTGGTACTATCTCCGTTATCCCGACGCGCACAACGATAAACAAGCGTTCTCTACGGAAGTTGCCAATAAAATGGCGCCCGTCGACGTGTACGTAGGCGGTTATGAACACGCTTGTATGCACCTCTTGTACGCGCGTTTCATCACCAAAGCGCTCCGCGATATGGGCTATATTGATTTCGGTGAACCGTTTACCCGTCTTGTTCACCAAGGCATTATCCTTGGCCCCGACGGCAACCGTATGAGTAAGTCTCACGGCAACGTTATCTCCCCCGATACGTATATTGAAGAATTCGGCTCGGATATCTTCCGTATGTACTTAATGTTCGGTTTCAGTTACACCGAGGGCGGACCTTGGAACGACGACGGCATCAAATCGGTGGCGAAATTCCTCGACAGAATCGAACGTTTGGTACGCAAATCGGTAGAGGAAGAGGAAACGGAAAACAAGAACTTCGGCGCTGCGGAAAAAGAGCTTGACTACGTGAAGAACTACGCAATCAAGTGCATTACGCGCGACGTGGAAGACTTCTCTTTCAACACCTCCGTTGCTCGTCTTATGGAATACGTTAACGCACTCCAAAAATACGACGGCGTTGCGGATAAGAACGTGGAATTCTATAAAGCGGCAATCGACGATTTAATCCGTATGCTTGCGCCGTTCGCTCCCCACTTTGCAGAAGAGCTTTGGGAAATCACCGAACATAAGGATTCCGTTTTTACGGAAGAATATCCCCTCGTCAACGAACAAGCGCTCGTGAAAGACGAAACGGAATACGCCATCCAAATCAACTCGAAAATCAAGACGAAGATGATGATTGGCGAAGGGCTTTCCAACGATGAAATCCAAGCGGTTGTTTGCGCAAACAGCGAAATCGCCGCATTGCTTGAAGGCAAATCGGTTAAGAAATGTATCGTCGTTAAAGGCAGACTTGTAAACCTTATCATCGGCTAAACTTAAAATGCAACACAAGCCCCAACGTAGCGTTGGGGCTTGTATTTTTTCAATAAAAAAACAACGGGCGTTCCCCGTTGTTTTTTACTATTATTCGTTATCTTTTTCTTCCAGCGTTTCCGTAGGCGGTTTATCGTTTATTTGCAAGCGTTTCAAACCACGGAAAAATACGATGGTGAAAGGAATTGCAAAAAGGAAGGAAATCACGTCGGAAACCGATTGACAACATTGTACACCGAAAAGCCCCCACACTTTGGGCAAAATAAATATCCCGGGGATATAGAACACGCCTTGCCGTGTGATAGACAAAAGCGAGGCGATTGCTTTATTCCCTACCACTTGATAGGTAAGCCCTGCCATAAAGTTCAAAGGCAAAAGCGGCATACACGCGCATTGTAAACGGAGCGCCGTCGTACCGATTTCCGTCGCCGTAGAAGAGAGCGAAAACCAACGCATTACGTTGGGCGCAATTATCGCGCACACTCCACCGAACACGCCCATCATTAGCGTAGAGAATAGCAAAGTGAATACGTACGCGCTCTTTACCCTCTCATACCGTTTCGCGCTGAAATTATACCCTAAAACGGGTTGATAGCCCTGCCCTATGCCAAGCGCAAGGGAGAAGGCAAGCATAAACACCTTTTGTACGACGCTAAACGCCGCCTGCGCCGCCTCGCCGCCGTACGTATTTGCCGCGTGGTTTAAGAACACCACGCAAAGGCTAGCAAGCACTTGTCGGCAAAAGGACGGGAACCCTGTAACGATTACGTCTTTATACACGCCAAACGAACGGGAAATGGAACGGATACGCAAGCGCACGACGGTTTTTCCGCTTAAAAACATCACCACCAATACGCCAAAACTGATGATTTGGCTAATACAAGTGGCAAGCCCTGCGCCGCCAACTCCCATACCTGCCGTGAAGATAAGCAAGGGGTCGAGCGCAACGTTGATAACCGCACCCACGACAAGCCCTATCATAGAGAGCACCGCTTTCCCCTCCGCGCGAAGAACGTTGTTCAAAACGAACGACATACACATAAACGGCGCGGAAATTAAAATATAGATAGCGTACTGCTTGGAGTATTGCAACACTTCGGGATTGACCGAGCCAAACAGTTTTAGCATCGGCGTCAAGAATATTAGCCCTACCGCCAAAATGAGCAAACCGCTTACAAGAGAGATAAACAAAGAAGAAGACGCCACTCTATCCGCGCCCTCTTTGTCCCGTTTGCCAAGCACGCGAGAAACCAAAGCTCCGCTACCCATACCAAAAGTGAAACCGATGGCTTGGATAATGGACATCAACGCAAGTAGGTTGCCTACCGCCGCCGTAACCGAATCGTTGCCTATCATAGAAACGAACACCGTATCGGCAAGGTTGTATAAAGAGGTGACCATCATACTAAGCGTCGTGGGTATGCCCAGACCGATAATCAAACGCGCAATAGGCGTTTGGGTCATTTTCTTAAACTGTTTCCTCTCTAACGCGGCAGCCTTGTCCTCCCCGTCGAGCATTAAGTTTTCCTTCTTTTCTTTCGTCATAACGATACTATTATACAACGATTTTTTGTTTTTGGCAACTTTCACGCGCTATGCGTGTCGAAAAAAGTAAAAAATATTTTTCTTTTTTTGGCAAGGGAGCAGCTAAACGCCGTGAACGCTTGATTTTTTTATTTATTCGTGTTATAATACCGTTATGAAAAAACAAGATAACACGCAAAACAAGTATTTCAAAATTACATTTTCAAAACTGATTTATCTCTTGATTGTCGGCATTATTCTTTTGTGCGCCGCAAGCATTTTCGTATCCGTAAGACAAATCGTCCGTTTTGGGGTGACAGGGTTTGCCGATTACTTAAAGTATCCCTTGCTAATCCTTATCAGTTTGTTTTGTATTGCCGTCGTTCTTTCGATGCTCGTCAAATCGCAATACGTCGTGAACAAACAACACCTCATCTCCTATTACGGATTTATCAAAAGCCGTTTCCCCGTGCAAAATATTACGTCGATGCTGCTTGATACCGATACGAAGAAATTGACTATCCGTTTTGGCGAACAGTTTATCGTACTGAATATGCACTACGATTGGAGCGAACAATTTATCCGCGCCCTGCTCGACGCCAAACCCGAGATTGATTATTCGTTCACTATGGCGGAAAACAAACCGCAAGACGAAAATAAATAACAAACAAAAACGACAAGCCGTTTCGGCTTGTCGTTTTCTATTTTTTTTACGTCAATCAAAGATATCCCAATCCAAATCGCCCTCGGGCAATCCTTTTGGTCTTAAAGTAATAACCGTTTGCTTTTTCGCAGAGTTTCCTGCCGCGTCCGTAACGATATAGGTGATTCTATATTTACGGTGTTCTAACGAGGGCATAAACGAACAAGCGTCGCCGCCTTGTACTTCCAAGAGCAAGTCGGATCGTAGCCAT
>JAZRSE010000229.1:0-1926 GCA_045651305.1 Candidatus Scatosoma sp.
CTTAATGCTATTCGTTGCCGGTATTGGATTTACACGCGGTTAGCGGCATACAGCCGTCGGTGGAAGAAATGCGTAAAGCGTATATGCCCGACGGACTGCACCCGTCTAACGCAGGGGCGGAAAAAATAGCGTGCCTCTTAAAACAATTTATAACAAATTTATAATAAACGTCTTTGCCTACCTTTGCGGTGGGCAAAACGCGTATTAAAAACGGTTTGTTTTTATAGCCGTTAGGAGAAAAATTATGGAAAAAATGTGGGCAGGACGCTTTCAAAAAGCGCTTGACAAAAAGGCGGACGATTTCAATTCCTCCCTTCGTGTGGATTGCAGAATGTACGCGCAAGATATAAAAGGCTCGATGGCGCACGCCGCTATGCTTGCCAAGCAAGGCATTTTACCCCAAGAAGAAGTGGATAAAATTATCGACGGCTTGGAGGGTATTTTGCAAGATATCAACGAGGGTAAACTCACCTTTGAAACGGGTGGGGAAGATATCCATATGTTTATCGAGGCGGAGCTCACAAGTCGTATAGGCGACGCAGGCAAGCGTTTGCATACGGCAAGAAGTAGAAACGACCAAGTGGCGGTGGATATTCGTTTGTATCTTCGCGACGAGGCGGAAATTATCGTGTCGCTTATCAAGGATTTGATTGGCGCGGTGGTAGACAAAGCGGAAGAAAACGCGGACGTTATCGCCCCTGCTTACACCCACTTGCAACGCGCGCAACCCATTTCGTTTGGGCATCAATTGATGGCGTACGTAATGATGTTGCTCCGCGATATCCAAAGGGTGGAAAACGCGGTGAAGAATATGAACTATTCTCCCCTTGGCTCGTGTGCGCTTGCAGGCACGACGTATCCCACCGATAGGGCGTTTGCGGCGCAAAAGCTTGGCTTTGACGGCGTAATGCAAAACAGTATCGACGGGGTGTCGGATAGAGATTTTTGCGTAGAGCTTTTGTCGGCGTTCGCGTTGATAATGACGCACTTGTCCCGTTTTGCCGAAGAGGTGATTTTGTGGTCGAGCTGGGAATTTAAGTTTATCGAGCTTGACGATTCGTACACCACGGGCTCGTCGACTATGCCCCAAAAGAAGAACCCCGATATGGCGGAACTCGTGCGTGGTAAGACGGGTAGAGTATATGGCGACTTGATGGCAATGCTCACGATTTTGAAAGGCTTGCCCCTTGCGTATAACAAGGATATGCAAGAGGATAAGGAAACGATATTCGATGCGCTTGATACGGTTAAAGTATGTTTGGAAGTATTTACGCCGATGATTGCGACGATGAAAGTGTTGAAAGAAAACACCTATCGCGCGGCGCAAAAGGGCTTTATCAACGCCACCGATTTGGCGGACTACTTGGCGAAAAAAGGTATGCCTTTTAGAACGGCGTACAAAATCGTAGGGCAGCTCGTTGCCGAGTGTATCGCAAAGAACACGGTGCTTGACGATTTGCCTTTGGACGATTATAAAAAGCATAGCGATATGTTCGAAGAGGATTTGTACAAAGAAATTTCTTTGGAAACGTGCGTAGAAAAACGCAACAGCTTTGGCGGCGCGTCGCCTACGTCGGTACGCAACCAAATCGCTTGGGTAAAAACGCAGTTGTAAGCGCGTTTAGGAGTGGAAATGAAAAAAGTATTTATCGACGGTAGCGCAGGCACGACGGGTCTTCGCATATACGAGAGAATAGCGGATAGAGAGGACGTGGAATTGATTGTTCTCCCCGACGAATTGCGTAAGGACGTGGGCGCGAGAAAGGCGGCAATCAACGGTGCGGACGTGGTATTTTTATGTTTGCCCGACGACGCGGCAAGAGAGGCGGTGTCGTTTGTGGAGAACCCCAACGTTACAATAATCGACGCGTCCACGGCGCATAGAACGTTGGAGGGTTGGGCGTACGGCTTTCCCGAGCTTTCGAA
>JAZRSE010000230.1:0-4745 GCA_045651305.1 Candidatus Scatosoma sp.
TAACGGCAATAGAAACCTTGAAAACGTACACGGTAACGTTTGATGCAAACGGTGGCAGGGATTCCAATCTCACACCGCTTACGATTACGTATGGGCAGGAATATACGTTGCCTACGCCCACGCACGCCAATAAAAAGATGCTCTTTGAGGGTTGGGCGTATAATGGAAAAATCGTTGACGAAAATGGGGTATGGAAGATAGACGTTGAAGGAAACGAGTTGGAATTAACGGCAATATGGAGTAGCGATCCGTTTTGGACGGACGGGCATTAAGAGCGCTAATAAAAATTTGCGCGGAAAGTAATTGTCGTATAAGATTTGCGAAAGAATAAGCGGCGATGTCGCCGCGTGTTACACATATCTCGACAAAGCCAAGTTGGCTTGGAAAGGAAAATTCGGCATTGATAATTTGCTCAAGTATCTAAAAAAAGAACACCCTTGTTGGGTGTTCTTTTCGTTATTCAATAAAGATGTTTTTTTCTTGTGCGGTGGTTTTATATAATACATTGCGGAGATTTTCGGCAAATACGTCTTTTTCAAAACTTTCTTTTGCGGCGCCTATTAAAATATTGTCGTCGTGCGCGCGCGTGATTAACGGGAACGAGCTTTGTGAAAGCGCCGATAATAAATCGCTACGCTCTTTTTTAATGGCTAATACACGCAAATATAAGGGGTTTTGCAAACACTCTCTAATAAAATTTTCTTCGATATTCAAAAGATTTTGCAACGCAATTCTACGGATTCGGGAAGAGGTATATCTTGCGGATGTAAGCGTTTCGGTAAAAGGCTTATTTTCCAAAACGGCTTTTTTGAAAGCGTTTTCCAAGCCCTCGGTACAATCGCAAACGCGCGCAATTTGTTCTTTATCTTTGGATAAAACGGCGTATTTTTCCATTTCATCTAAACAGGAATCTATTGAACTTGGTAAATTATCCGCAACGAACGGAGGAACGTTGTTTTCAATCGTTTGCTTATGGATAATTGCTTGACGAATTGCCGTCGCGGAAGAATATTCCGTTTGCAATTCGTTATCGTTATAGCCGCTACCTATACGTTGTATAGGTAAAATGTCTATTTCAGCGTTCTTTTCAAGGATAGCGCGTGTGTATTCCAAGCCTAAAATATTATTCGGCGAGGAAAGTATATCCATTGGGATAAATCCTGCGTACGCTTGTGCGCGTGCTTTGGCGTAGCTTATTCCCGATGCGGTGAGTTCTTTAATTTTATTGGAAACTTCCTGCGGCTCGTCTTGCAGGTATCTTGCGGCGGAAATAAAGGCAAGTTTATCCGCTTGCTCCGCGCCGAAACAAAGGCATTTTACGGCAGGGATAGAGGAAAGCAAATGAATAGCGCCTTTTGCGAATAATTCCGCGTTAGAGGTGGCAAAAACGGTGGGGAGTTCGATAACTGCATCCGCGCCAGCCAAAACGGCGTGTTTTGCGCGCGTGTACTTGTCCATAATTGCAGGTTCGCCCCGTTGGACAAAGCTACCGCTCATAATGCAGACAACGGCGTCGGCGTTCGAAAGCTTTTTTGCCTCGTTAAGCTGATAGAGGTGTCCGTTATGAAAGGGATTGTATTCGCAAATTATCGCGCAAATTTTCATTTTATTTTCCCGAATTCCTTTACTTTGAAAAAAATGTGTGATATAATAATATATAGCGTAGTTTTTATGCTTAACAATATTATACACGAAACGTAAAAAGAAATAAAGCGTTTTTGAGAGGTAAATTATGAAGAATATTTTGGATGAAATAAAGAGCAAGGCAAAAGCACTTCAAAAGACCATCGTTCTTTGTGAAGGCGAAGACAGCCGTGTGGTAAAAGCTGCGGCGGACGCAACGAAAGAAGGGATTGCGAAGATTGTTTTGCTTGGCAACGAAGAGGAAATTAAAAAGGCAAACCCTGACGTGGATTTGACGGGCGTGGAAATTGTAGACCCGCTTACGTCCAATAAATTGCCTGCGTACAACGCAAAA
The DNA here is from genome assembly GCA_045651305.1 of Candidatus Scatosoma sp. Lineage (GTDB taxonomy): Bacteria > Bacillota > Clostridia > Christensenellales > Borkfalkiaceae > Scatosoma. The sequence goes on from JAZRSE010000230.1 coordinate 1,979, forward strand.
CTTTGCGAGCTCCGCGCATCCAAAGGTATGACGAGCGAACAAGCGGCGAAATTGCTCACCGACGGCACGTATTTTGGCGCGATGATGTTGAAAATGGGTGACGTTGACGGTCTTGTTTCGGGTGCTTGCCACTCTACGGCAAACACGCTCCGCCCCGGTTTGCAAATTATCAAAACGGCAAAGGGCGTTTCGTCCGTTTCCAGTTTCAATCTTATGATTTGTCCTCCCCAAGGCAATCAATATTGCCCCGACGGGTTGGTTGTTTTCGCCGATTGCGGGTTGAACCCTACGTACACGAGCGAAGGGCTTGCGGATTGCGCTATTGCAACGGCAAACTCCGCAAAAGCGATTGCAGGGATTGACCCGAAAGTGGCAATGCTTTCCTTCTCGACGTTTGGCAGCGCAAAGCACGACAACGTAACGCTCGTTAGCGAGGCGGTTAAGATTGCACAGGAAAAAGCGCCCGATTTGAAAGTGGAAGGCGAAATGCAATTCGACGCGGCGATTGTTCCCTCGGTTGCGGCGTTGAAAGCGCCCAATTCCCAAGTGGCAGGGCACGCAAACGTGTTTATTTTCCCCGACTTGCAAGCAGGCAATATCGGCTATAAAATCGCGGAAAGACTTGGCGGCTTTATGGCGGTTGGTCCTATTTGCCAAGGCTTTGCAAAACCGATTAACGACCTTTCCCGCGGTTGTAAAAGTGAGGATATCGTTGCCGCTGTGGCGATTACGGCGTTGCAAACGCAACTTGGTTAATAAAAGAAACTAAAAGTTGTAAAAAAACGGGAAAATCATCGAAAAAAAAGTTGACAAAGCCGTTGAAATATACTATACTTGAAAGGCTGGTTTTATGATGATTATCGATATAAGAAAGTTGAACGTACAAAAAAAGTACACGGGCGAGATGGAGTTTTCCTATCAAGCGCCCGAAGACTTGATTGAAATTCCGTTTGTAAAATTCGCTACTCCCGTGTGCGTGCGTTTTTCCTACGAATTATACGCAGACGACGCATTGGAAATTAAAGGTACGGTTTCGTACCGTTTGGAAGGGCAATGTTCAAGATGCTTGAAGGACGCGAAAGCGGACGTCGTTGGCGAGCTTGACGCTTTGTTCGAACAAAGAAAGGACAGCGAAGATTATTCTTATTCCAACGGAATTGTCGATTTGAAAAAGGCCGTAGACGAGGCAATTATGGCAAGTATGCCGTACGTGCTTTCCTGCGGTGATGATTGCGAGAGTATCGGTTACGTATCCGAACCTGCAAACGATAAAAATTAGAAAAATATAACGAAGAGGTGTTAATATGGCAGTACCTAAGAGCAAACAATCTAAGAGCAGAACGAACAAAAGATTTGCAAACTACAAGGCAACCGCAGCTACGCTTGTGGAATGCCCTCATTGCCACGAATTGATGCAATCGCACAACGTATGCAAGAGCTGTGGTTACTACAACGGTAAAGAAGTAGTTGTAGAAAAAGAAGCAAGCGAAAAATAATTCGTCAATGCATTAAAACAAGCAGGCGGGTTGCGTAAAGCACCCGTCTTTTTGCGTTATTGAGAAATGAAGCGGTTATTTGTTTATTTAAGCGGAAAAACGGGTATAAAATAATAAATAACGGCACTTTTAACGAGGTTATTATGAAAGAGAAATTTTCCGTTAGCGGTATGTCCTGTTCGGCTTGTTCGGCAGGGATAGAGCGAACGGTGAGAAAATTAAACGGGGTACTATCCGCGGACGTTTCGTTGATGGGCGAGTGTATGATAGTGGAATATAACGAAAAAGATATTTCCTCGTCCGCCATTTGCGAGGCGGTGATAGGGCTTGGGTACGGTATAGAAAAATACGACGAGAACGTATTAAAGGAAAGAAAACCTCAACCCAAACTCTTATTAAAAAGGTTTATTCTTTCCCTCGTATTTTTATTGCCTTTGATGTATTTTTCAATGGGCGGTATGATAGGTTTGCCGCAACCGACGGAGGTTGTCGGCGTAAGCTTGCAAATGGCGCTCGCGCTTGGCGTTATCGTTATTGATTTTAAATTCTTTTTAAGCGGCGCAAAAGCGCTTGTGAAGAAAACGCCCAATATGGATACGTTGGTGGCTCTTGGCTCGGGTGTGTCCTTTTTGTACAGTTTTGTGTACACGATACTTTTGTACGTTGGCAAAGTTTCACACGTGCACATGTTTTACGAATCGGCGGCGATGATTTTATCGCTTGTCACGCTTGGAAAGTGGTTGGAAGAACGTTCCAAACGCAAAACGGGTGAAGAGATTGAAAAATTGATAAAACTTATGCCGAACACGGTGGTTGTAGAACGTGGCGGTGTGGAAGAAAAAATCCCGTTTGATAGATTGCAAGTTGGGGACGTATTGGTGGTAAAACAAGGGGAATATATCCCCGTAGACGGCAAGATAATCGAGGGCGCGGCGTATATCGACCGTGCGGCGATTACGGGCGAGAGTATGCCGATTGAAGCGCAAGAGGGCGATTTGGTTACGGGCGCGGATATCGTAAAAAGCGGTTTTATTAAAGTGCTTGCTCAAAAAGTGGGCGCGGATACGGCTCTATCGCAAATCGTTAAAATGGTAAAAGAGGCGGGCGCAAGCAAAGCGCCTATTCAAAAGACGGCGGACAAAATTGCAGGGATATTCGTGCCTGTGGTTACTTTGATTGCCGTAGCGACGTTTATTCTTTGGTTTGTGTTTACGGATATTGCAACCGCCGCAAATTACGCCATTAGCGTATTGGTTATTTCCTGCCCTTGT
>JAZRSE010000231.1:0-3113 GCA_045651305.1 Candidatus Scatosoma sp.
CCGCCGCCGACAACGCTTTTTTACCCCCTTCCGCATTATTAGAAATAATGCGCAGCAAGCCGTAATCCGCCGTATCCGCCAAGCTTAAAGAAAGTATGTTCACTTGTGCGTTTTTCAATACGTCCAGCACGGCGCCAAGACGCCCTTTTCTATTTTCAATAAACACCGAAATTTGTTTCGCTACCATTTTTTTGCTCCTTATTTCGTTCCACGCAAGTCACGGATACGTTTGGCTTTTCCTTCAAAACGTTGCAAGGTATTGGGCGATTCTAACAAAATCTTCGCATCCAAGCCAAGTATCACTTTCAGTTTATTTCTCGTCGTCGCTTCGATACGTTGCAATTCCGCAAACGAGTCCGTTTCCTTGTTCAACTCTACGCGCACCGTAAGCTTGTCCGTATAACCCTCTCTCTCCACGATAATTTCGTAATGAGGGCCGAGTTCTTCCACCGAAAGAACAACCTCTTCGATTTGCCCGGGGAATACGTTTACGCCACGGATTTTCAACATATCGTCGCTTCTGCCCGAGAGGTTTTCCATACGCACCGTCGTTCTTCCGCAAGCGCAGGGCTCGTAGAAAAGGCGCGTAACGTCTTTCGTGCGATAACGGATAAGAGGCAAACCCTCTTTCTTGATACAGGTGATTACAAGTTCCCCTTTCTCGCCGGCAGGCAATACTTCGCCCGTTGCGCTATCAATAATTTCAGGGATAAAGTAGTCCTCGTTGATGTGCATACCGCAATGCGCCAAGCACTCGCCCGAAACGCCGGGGCCCATCAATTCGCTCATACCGTAGTTGGTCGTGATTTGAATATCCCTACCCCACGCCAAGTGCATTTCCTCACGCATAGCGTCCGTCAAAAGTTCGCTCCCTACGAGCGCCGTTTTGATATGCAAATCCGTTTCGGGATTGATGCCGTTTTGGCGGGCAACCTCCGCCAAACGAAGGGCGTACGAGGGGGTAGCTACCAAAAGCGACGTCTTGAAGTCTTGCATATACATAAGTTGCTTTTCCGAGTTACCCGTAGACGAAGGCACGATTGCCGCACCGATTTTTTCAAGACCGTAATGCAAGCCGAGCGCGCCCGTAAACATACCGTAGCCAAAGCAAATTTGCGCCACGTCCTTTTCCGTCGCTCCGCCCATACAAGCAATACGGGAAACGCAATCCGTCCACGTTTCCAAATCCCCGCGCGTATAGCCTACCACCGTAGGTTTACCCGTCGTACCCGAACTTGCGTGAATACGCACAATATCGTCTTGGGGCACGGCGAACAATCCAAACGGATAGGTATCGCGCATATCTTGCTTGGTTGTAAAGGGCAATTTCGATAAATCCGCAAGCGTTTTAATATCCTGCGGTTTTACGCCCTTTTCGTCCATTTTCGCGCGGTAATAAGGCACTTTGTCATACACTCTTTGCACCGTTTCTTGCAAACGGGAAAGCTGCAAAGTTTCCATTTCCTCACGGGAAAACGTTTCCTCTTTCGACCAAATCATTATTCTTCTACCACCTTTTCTTCTTCGCCGCCAAACGCCTCTTTCACTTCCTTTTTAGGGGCTTTGGTGAGCAAACTTACTATCGTCGTAACGATTAAAGAGTACGCCATACAAATAACGCCAATCATCGGCGAGCAGTTGATACCGTCTTGCAAAGCTTTGCCAAACGTACAAGCCCAACCGTTTTTATCATAGCCAAACACGAAAATAAGCGCAACCGTCAACGCAAGCGAGCCGATTATCGACGACCAAACGGCAGGACGGCTCACCTTTTTCCAAAGCACGCCAAGCACGTACGGGCCGATAAAGCAGCCTGCCAAAACACCCCAGCTTAAACCCATTAAATAGGCTATGGCGGAAATTTTGAAAACTTCGTTCAAAACAGCCAACACGACGGAAATAGCGACGAATACCAAGCAAAGAATTTTCATCGTCCAATTCACCCGTCTATCCGAGGCGTTGGGGTTGATTTTACCCTTATAAATATCTACGGCAACTACGGACGCCGAGGCAAGCGACACAGACGAGAGCGTCGACATACTCGCCGATAAAATCAACACGGCAATCACGCCAATCAAGCCCGTAGGAATAACCAATTTTAACATCGTGGGAATAACGTTATCGCCACCCACCCCTATCGTTTCGGGGAAATAGTAGGCAAGCGCGCCCGTAAAATAAGCGCCAAAACCGATAACAAGCGCAAACAAAGTGCTTACCACCGTGCCTTGCACAATCGCCTTTTTATCGCGCACCGCATAGTATTTATGTATCGTTTGCGGCAACGCCCAAACGCCGAACGACGTCAACAAAACAAGGGAGAGCAAGGAAACCGTATTGCCATACAAACCCGTGTGCGAGCTGGAAAAAGTAAACAAACCGAGTTCGTTACTGCTTACAAGTTCGCTTAAATCCCAATTCACGTTGCCGTGGCACATAAAGCAAATAACCATTGCCACCACGCCAAGCAACATAATAATACCTTGAATAAAATCGGAAAGCGCCGTTGCAAAATAACCGCCGAAGAACAGGTATAACGCCGTCAACGCCGCAAGCGCAATCATAATTATCCAACCGGGAATACCGAATACTATCCCAAAAAGCGAGCTCAACCCGTTATACACCGATGCCGAATACGGGATTAAGAAAAGGAAGATAATCACGGCGGAAACGAGTTTCAAACGCTTGCTACCGTATCTCTTTTCGAAAAACTCTGGCATCGTTTTTGCCGAAAGACGACTGGTCATCGTTTTCGTGCGTTTTGCAAGCACAAGCCAAGCAAATAGCGAGCCGATTATGGCGTTGCCTATACCAATCCATATCGCCGCCAAACCGTATTGCGAGCCAAACTTGCCTGCATACCCAATAAAAATTACGGCGGAAAAATAAGTCGTACCATACGCAAACGCCGTCATCCAGCCGTTAAGCCCCTTTTTGCCTGCCAACAAAAAGTCGTTTACCGACCCCGAACGATTGCGCGTATATACGGCAATACCAACCATCCCTATTGCGTATAAAGCTAAAATCAAATAATCCCAAACCATTTTTTCATACTCTCTTTTGTTGATTTATTGGTTATTTTGATAGTAAACCGAAATGCAATCGGTTTTTATGAT
>JAZRSE010000232.1:0-4356 GCA_045651305.1 Candidatus Scatosoma sp.
AGGCGGAAGAAAAAGGTATTATAATGGTGCCTATGCTTATTACCATAGGCGAGGAAGAATTTTACGACGGGGTTAATTTGTCGCCGCAAGAATTTTGGGAAAAGTTGATTGAAAGCGATACTTTGCCTAAAACAAGCTTAATTAACGCGTTCAGGTTTGAAGAGGCTTTTGAAAAACATACAAAAAACGGTGACGAACTAATCGTTATTACCATTTCGTCAAAGCTTTCGGGGACATACGAAAGCGCAAAGCAAGCGGCGGAAAAATTCGAGGGGAAGGTGTATGTAATTGACAGCCTCAATGCTTGCGTAGGGGAAAGATTGTTGTGCGATTATGCGTTACGCTTGATAGGGCAAGGTCTTTCAACGCACGAAATTGTGAGAGAATTGGAAGAAAAGAAACGTAAGATTAAAGTAATGGCGTTACTTGGTACTCTTGAATATTTGAAAAAGGGTGGTAGAATATCGAGCGCAGTTGCTTTTGCAGGGGAATTGCTTTCGTTGAAACCTGTTGTAGGAGTGGTAGACGGCTCGGTAAAACTTATTGGAAAAGCGCTTGGCTCAAAGAAGGGCAACAATCTATTAAATAAGTTGGTGCAAGAGGCAGGTGGGATAGATTTCTCTATGCCGTTTGCGACGATGTGGTCGGGCTTGGATTCGGTATTGTTAGATAAGTATATTAAGGATAGCGCCAATCTTTGGGCGGGGCATACCGATTGCGTTCCCAAGTATATCCTTGGCGCAACCATAGGGACGCACGTTGGACCTGGTACGGTAGGCGTTGCTTTTTTTGAAAAATAAAGGAAATGAAAAGGAAATAAATAATGGTTAAAATCTTTGTAGATTCTGGTAGCAGTATAAAAAAAGAAGAACGGGATTTGTATGGCGTAGAGGTATTGCCTCTTAAAATTTTGATAAACGATAAAGAGTATTTAGACGGCGAAGATTTGTCCTTGGAGGTGTTTTATAAAGCGTTAATTGACGATAAACTCTTTCCTAAAACGTCGTTGCCATCGTTAGAAGAAACGGAAAGACGGGTAAGCGAATGTATCAACGAGGGCTTTGAGGTTGTTATTTTAGCCATTTCGTCGGGCATTTCGGGTACGTATAACGCCTTGAAAATGTTGTTTAACGATAACGAGAAAGTCCGTGTGGTGGATAGCAAAACCGCGGTTGGGGGGATAAAGATTTTGGTTCGGGAAGCCAATAAATACCGCAATGAATCGTTGGATTTTGTGGAAGAAAAACTCAATGCGTTGATTCCTCGAATAAAGGTTTTGGCAGTCCCCGAAACGCTTGACTATTTGCATAAAGGCGGAAGATTGAGCAAAGCCGGTTGGGCGATTGGCACGGTTTTAAGGATAAAACCTGTGATAGAGTTAAAAGATACGGTGAAAGTTCCCTATAAAGCCATAGGAATTAAGCTTGCAATGAAATATATCTTGTCGGCGCTTGAATATTGCGACACCAATTACCCTATCGTGCCGTCGTACACGTATGACACGGCAAATCTTGACGTCTTGATTTCAAAAACAAGGGAAGAGCATCAAAATATAATGACGGAAAAGGATAATTTAGACCCTGCGATTGCGGCGCATTGGGGCCCCAACGCTTTCGGCTTTATCTACGTGGAAAAGGAAAGATAAAATAAAATGACTTGCCTTTTTGTTATGACCGTGCTATAATAAAACAAAAACGGAAAAAGATATGGATAAAGAACGTTTTGCAAAACAACTTGCCTTCATTTTAGAGGCGGACAAGGAAAAGGAAATTTATCGTCAAACGCATATAACGGACTATAAACGCCAAGAAAACGACGCCGAACACGCTTGGCATATGGCGATGATGATTTACCTTTTGAAAGAATACGCAAACGAGGAATTTGACCTTGCAAAAGCTATGATGATGGCGATTATTCACGACGTTGTGGAAATTGACGCAGGGGATACGTATGCGTACGATGCGGAGGCGGTGGCGTCGCAAGCGGAAAGGGAAGAAAAGGCGGCTAGGCGCATTTTCGGTTTATTGCCCAGCGAACAAAAAGAGGAAATGTTGGCTCTTTTTTACGAGTTTGAAGAGGGTAAAACGCCCGAGGCAAAGTTCGCGCATACGATAGACAATTTCCAGCCTTTAATCTTAAACGAAAGAAACGGCGGCAAGGATTGGCTCGCGCATCGCGTTAAAAAATCGCAGGTGGTAAAACGCCAAATTAGGTCGGCGGAGGGTTCGCAAGAGATTTGGGAATACACGAAAAAAATCATTGACAAAAACGTAGAAAACGGGCGTATCATTAACGACGATTAACCAAAACAACAGGCAAGCAAAACGCTTGCCTGTTGTTTATTTATCCCTGTCTACGCGCCAAAATTTTGCCCGTTTCGCCGTTGATTAAAAATGCCGTGGTATTGGCGTTTCTATCAATAATTCCTACGTAATAATAGGGGAAATCTTCGTACAAAAGTCGCATATAAATTTCGCCTGCAAACCCGTATTTATCGGTGAGTGAGGCGAAGAGTTCTGCCTCTTGACTACGTACTTTTTCTATGATTTCACGAGGGGAAAGCGTGTCGCTTGTGAGGACGGATTTTGCACAAAAATCGAGGGCGTTTTCTTCGTAGCTAACCTTGCAATCTATTTGCGACAACGCCGATACGTCTAACGTACAAGAATAATAATATTCCGCACGAACGTTATCGTAAGACATTTCACCGCCATAAGCGGTATCGCCTACGAGAAAGGATATTTCGTACGTTTTCTCTCCGCTTGGCGCAAGCAGGCGTATTTCCGTCCGCGTACTCGTTTCTCTTTTCACTCCGTCCGCTAAATAGGGGTATTCCTTTTCCACGGCGTAAATGGTTAAAACGTATTCGTTCGATTGTGCGTAGAAGATATTACTGCGCAGTTCGGCTACGTAAGAAAAGTAGTCAATCTTTTGCTTGCAGGCGGAGAAGAAGAAAGGGATAAAAAACAGGGCAACCAAAAGGATAATAGGCAAAAATCGTCTTTTCCGTCGTAAAAATGGTTGGGATTGGCAAAAAATCGTTTTCATAGTGCTATTATATTAAAAAAACCTTGCAATCATACCAAATAAAATTCGTTCATACAGTTGATTTTTTGTTTTCAATGTGCTAAAATAGTATAAATACTATTTGGAGGAAAGGCGTATGCGTACGGACAAGGTGATTTTGCGTTCGTTTTTGACGACGTTGCTTGCAATAGCGCTCTTGTTTGGTACGATGCTTTTAATCCTTTGTTTTATCTTCCCTGCGTCGATGATGGAAATTACCTACGACTTGGGTATGAACAAGGCAAGCTTGAAATATGCGGAGCGTGCGTATAAACGTACGGACGACGTGTACTATGCGGCGTTTGCAACGGAGACCTCCATTTTGTTGGAGGACGCCTCGAAGATAGAGGAGAACGGTTTGCGTCTTATCGCAGACGATACCTTTATCCAATACTGCGTACTTCGCAACGAAGAGATTGCCAAGAACAACGAAACGGCAAAGGAAGACGAACGCGTTTCGATTACTTACGAACAATACGTTTACGGACAAGTAACGATGGCGCAATATTCGCAAGGGAAAAAGACGGAATCGATAACGACGGCGTTTGCCTCGCTCAACGGTGCGTTCCCCAAAAACAATGCGGCGGCGTTGTTGTTCCTTACGGCAATCGAGCAAACGGATACGGACGTCGTTTCCGTTATGAAAATCAAATTGGAAGAGATGCGCTCCACCCAGTTAACCGAGGCGGACGCAAGCTATTTAGAAAAGTTGCTTTCTCTTTCCAATAGCTAACCAAAGAAAAATTTAAGTTTTTATATATACAAGGAGAAATACCTATGAGCAGCAAAATTATCAAAGAAGGTTTGACTTTTGACGACGTGCTTTTAATTCCGCAGGAATCCAACGTATTACCCTCGGACGTATCGTTAAAGACGAAGCTGACCGATAAGATTACTTTGAATTTACCCCTTATGAGTTCTGCAATGGATACGGTTACGGAAAGCCGTATGGCGATTGCAATGGCTCGTGAAGGCGGTATCGGCATTATTCACAAGAACATGTCTATCGAAGAACAGGCTTCGCACGTTGACAAAGTAAAACGTAGCGAACACGGCGTTATCACCGATCCGTTCTTCCTTGCGCCCGACAACCTTGTAAAGGACGCGCTTGCGCTTATGGAGAAATACCGTATTAGCGGCGTTCCCATTACGAGAGAGGGCAAGCTCGTTGGTATTTTGACCAACCGCGACCTTCGCTTTGAAAACGATTACGAACAACCTATTTCCAACATTATGACGAAAGAGGAAGTCGGATCGTAGCCATGTCGTTCTGTGAGCCAAGGAGTTGAA
>JAZRSE010000233.1:0-6892 GCA_045651305.1 Candidatus Scatosoma sp.
TGTTAAAAATATGCGAGAATATATCCGCTCGCAAGGGGGCGAAGTGCGTTTCCATACTCGTTTAGAGGACGTTATCGTAAAGGATAACGAGGTGAAAGAGGTCGTGCTTAATCGTTTGCGCGAGGGCGGAACGGAGCGGATAGAAGTGTCGGCTCTCGTATTGGCGATTGGGCATAGCGCAAGGGACACGTTTGAAAAATTGCTTGCACGCGGCGTAGAAATGCGCGCCAAAGACTTTGCCGTGGGCGTGCGTATCGAGCATTTGCAAGCGGAGATAGGAAAAACGCAGTATGGCGAGGCGTATAAGTTATTGCCTGCCGCCGATTATAAATTGGTGTCGCACGCAGGCGAACGCTCGGCATTTACCTTTTGTATGTGCCCTGGCGGCTACGTTATGCCTGCAACAAGCGAAGAGGGCGGCGTGGTGACCAACGGTATGAGCAATTACGCCCGTGACGGGGAAAACGCCAATAGCGCGTTGATTGCACAAGTAACCCGCGCGGATTTTGAAAGCGAGCATCCGCTTGCAGGGATAGAATTTCAAAGGAAGATAGAGCGTGCCGCTTTCGCTGTCGGTGGAGGGGATTACGCTGCGCCCGTGCAACGCGTGGGTGATTTTTTGGTTGATAAAACGAGCGATTGTTTCGGCGCTATAAAGCCTACGTACGCCGCAGGTACGGCGTTTGCCGATATGCGCGAGGTGTTGCCTCAAAAGGTGATTGCGGCGCTTAAATACGCCGTGACGGATATGGATAAGCGGTTGAAAGGTTTTGCCTGCCCCGACGCGTTATTGACGGGTGCGGAAACGCGTACCAGCTCTCCCGTGCGTATGGAAAGGGACGAAACGCTGCAATCGGTATCGGTGAAAAATTTGTTCCCTTGCGGCGAGGGCGCAGGCTACGCAGGGGGGATAACTTCCTCTGCGGCGGACGGAATTCGTGTGGCGGATGGGGTGTTTTCCCGTCTAATACAATAAAATTGCTATTTATTTCATTGTCCTATCACAATTCTTTCATATTGCGTACACCGATGGGATATACAATAAATAGGAACTGAAAAGTACTTAATAAGAATTATACAAAAACTTTTTTCATATTCTCTCACTATAAGGTATACGGCTTGTCGAAACAGACGAGCCGTGTATCTTTTTTTACGCAAAAAACCGGGGAGTGGCGTTTTGCCACTCCGCGGTTGTATTTTTTCGCGTTATTATTTTTTAATTCGGCGCATCGTTACGTAACCGATACGCGTGTAATTGGGTTTGGTGAGTTCCTTAATAGCGTCGTAATAAATTTCGCTAATGAGGTGAATTCTATCAAAGGTGATATATTCGTTGGGTTGGTGGATGGTCGTTTCCTCAAAGCAAATTTCAGGGCCGAACGCGCAACCGCATTTCAATTCTCTTGCATACGTGCCGCCGCCGATAGCAATCGGGGGGTAGGTGCCGCCCGTTGCGTCGTTAAAGACGCGTAAGAGGGTGGAGATAAGTTTGCCGTTTACGTCGTTATACAAAGGCGCTAAATAGCTGGCGATTTTATAAGAGATACCTGCGCCGTCAAAACGCTCGGTAACCGATTCCAAAGCGAACGTTGCAGGGAAACGGATATCCGTTACGATTTGCAATACGCCGTTTTCAAACTTTGCAACGTCGGGGGACATAGTGAGTACGCCCGTTTCGTCCTTGAACACCTTTAAGCCAAGCGAATCGTTGAAAAGCACGTCGTTTGCGTAGGCGAAATCGTCGTTAATCGTTGCCAAAAACGCCATCATTGCTTGCAAGGCGTTTGCGCCCATTTCGGGGGTAGAGCCGTGCGCCGATTTACCGCGTGCAATCAAGGTGTTGGTGGTGTTGTCGTAAGAAAGGGTAGTGCCCTCTACGGGGTTTTGGTAATCTACCAACGCCTCCGCCGCTTTTCTCGTAAGGAAAGCGGAAACGTAATCGCATACCATATTCGCTCTTTCGCCGCCGTTGAGCGCGGTTACGGGCGAGTTATTGATAGGGAAGGATGCCGCGATATGCACGATACCCTTTTCCGCGTAGATAACGGGGAAGTTTGCGTCGGGCGTGAACCCTTCTTCGGGAAGAGTAGCTACCTTTCTATAATGCGCGATACACTCGCAACCGCATTCCTCGTTGCAACCCACGATAAGCTTGATTTTACGGCGAGGGGTAAAGCCCTCGTCTTTCAACGCCTTTAACGCGTAGAGGCAAACGATGGCAGGGCCCTTGTCGTCCATTGCGCCCCGTCCCCAAATTTTCTTGCCCGTTACGCCGCCTGCGGATACGTCGTCGTTGATAACGCCGCCAAAGGGAGGGTATTTCCAACCGTTGCCGGCAGGTACTACGTCAAGGTGCGCAAGGATAGCAAATTCTTCGCCCTCGCCAAAGATGACTTCGCCTGCGTAGTTGTCGTAATTCTTTGTTTCGAAACCAAAGCTTTCCGCAAGGGAAAGGAAATAGTGTAAACAATCGGCGGTTTCTTTGCCGAAAGGATATTCGTTGTTCTCGCCCTCCGCGCCCTTAAAAGAGGAGTCGAATTGGATAACTCCTGAAATGGAGGAAACGATTTCGTCGAAATATTTTTGCATAGGGTGAGCCATAAAATCACCGTCCTTAAATTCTGTACGTTACTATTATACACCTTTTTTTTGGATAGGTAAAGAAAATATGCGTGGTGTAAGTGTGAAAAAATAATTTTTCTACGCATGCAAAGGAGAAAATTGCGGAAAACTTTGACTTTTTATATAAAGTGTGCTACAATATATTATGTGAAATTATAATAAAATGGTACGGTGTGTTATGGCGGAAGAAAAAGAGAAAGGCGTTGGCGAATTTTTATCGAAATTGGATTTGCACGGCGGACATAGAAAACGCATTTATGAACGAGTGAAAAACGCCGACCTTTGTATGCACGAATATTTAGAGCTACTGCTTTTTAGCGCGTTGCCTCGTCGCAATACCAACGATTTGGCGCATTTATTGTTGTCGGAATTCGGGGACATAAGCGGCGTATTGTCCGCGCCTATCGAACAGCTTTGCCGTGTGGACGGGATAGGGGAAAGCGTGGCGTGTTTTATCCGTACGATAGGGATTATCGTCGAGGGCTTGATTAGCAAGCAAGAAAGCGTTTATCCCTCGCGTTTTAATATGGAGTCGTTTGCGACCTTTATGCAAAAGGAATACGGCGGACTTGGTTGCGAGGTGTTGGACGTATATATTTTAGACGGCGACGGAAAAATTTACGGACGCAGGCGTTGTTCTTCCCTTCGAGAAAAACGGGTGGAGGTGCAGTTGCAATGGTTTATGAACTTGCTTTTGGATTTCAATCCCTCGGGCGTTATCTTGGTGCACAACCATCCGCACGGCGACGCTACGCCCTCGCAATCGGACGATAGTACCACGCAGGAGTGCCGTAGCTTGTGCGAGAAAAACGGCGTTATTTTTTGCGACCATATGATATATTCGAATTTGGGTATATATAGCTATAATTGCGGCGAGAAGATACAGATAAAAAATAGGGAGAACTTGTAAGGGCATGGAGAATAAAAAGCTTTCTACCGAAGAAAAAGTGAATAGTGAAAAGCGCCCCGACAAAGGTTTCCGCTCCTACTTTTTCCGCCTGTTTGGGAAATACGATTTTAGAGATAAGGAACAGTTCGTCCGCTTTGGTAAGTGGTTGTTGTTCGTTCTCTTGATTATGACGGAATTCTTTATGCTCTTAAAGGGGCTCGATTTGTACGGGCTTAACGATTGGAAAATGCTCGTTTCCGTGCTTGCTATCGAGGTGGTGTTTACCGTATCGCAGGCGTTAAAACTATTCGTTTTCCGTACGGTTAAAATGCGGCTATACGCCGTGGACGCCGCGGTGGCGTGCTCGTTTATGTTCCTCTCGGAAGGCTTTTATCCAATCGCTATCTTTATGATAGTGCTCACCGAGTTTTATATCACGGCGGAGGGCACGAAACCGGCTATTATTATGGTGTGCTTGGGCTGCGTTATATACGAGGTGGGATTTATGCTCCGTCGTTGGTTGTTGTTGGAAGAGCAGTTGTCGTTGTTGCCCGTGATTACGCAATCGTTCGGCTCGCTTTTGGCGCTCGTGTTACACTTCTTAATCGTGCAAATCGGTTTGGCGTTTTATAGGCAGTTTTTGAAACTCAAAAAGACGCTTACGGAGCTGGACAAGAGCAAAAGGGAATTGGAAAAGGCGTACGAAGTGGTGGCGGAAGTGTCTGCGCTTGAAGAAAGACAACGTATCGCAAAGGATATTCACGATACGGCAGGGCACTCGATAACCACCGTAATTATGCAAACGGAAGCGGCAAAACGGATTTTGGAAAAGAGCCCCGAAGAGGCAAAATCGAAAATTGTTGCCGCCAATTTACAGGCGAAACACGCGTTGGAAGAACTGCGTGAAAGCGTGCATTTGCTTTCGGGTATGCAGGTGCGAGAAACGCTCCGTTCCGCTTTGGAAAACATTATTCACGATTCGACGGACGGCACGAATATTACCATACGTTCGGCAATAGAAGAGATAGAAGTGTCGCCCACCAAGCACCGTTTTATTTGCAATACGCTGAAAGAGGGTATTTCCAACGGCTTGCGGCACGGCGGCGCGACGGCGTTTTGGTTTGAACTTAAAGAGGAAGAGGGCGAGATTAAGTTCTTGCTGTCGGACAACGGAAACGGGTTGAGCATGGCGGATATGCGCCCTGGGTTTGGGATTTCGGCGATGCAAGAACGCGCGCAATCGTTGGGCGGCGAGGTAGGTTTTAATACGGAAGAGGACGAAGGGTTCGAGCTTTGTTTGTTCTTGCCGGCGGAGAAAAAGACGGAAAAAGGAGAGAAGGGATATGCAGAAGATTAAAGTACTTATTACGGACGACCAAGAGGCGTTGGCGTTGGAGTTAAAAAGCGTTTTGGAAACGGACGAGGGTTTGGAAGTGGTAGGTATCGCTTTGGACGGGTTTGACGCGCTTATGCAAATGGCGAAAACGCCCGTGGACGTGGTGCTTATGGATATCCGTATGCCCAATATGAACGGCGTTGTGGCAACCCAACGCATTAAAGCGGAATATCCGCAAACGAAAGTGGTTATCTTGACGACGTTTGATGATAGCGATTATATCTTAAACGCTATCAACAACGGCGCAAGCGGATACCTTTTGAAAGACATCGGCGGCGACGCCTTGATAAGAGCGGTGAAAAACGCGCACGAGGGGGATACCATTTTGCCTGCTAAAATTGCGCGCCGTATCACCGACGCCGCAAAATTCGTTGCGGCGGATAGAGAAATTAAGCTCGTCCGCGCGTTCGGTTTTTCGGATAGAGAACTTGAAATTGCATTGATGATGTACGAGGGTTTTACCAATCGTCAAATTTCCGCTGCGTTGAAATTGAGCGAGGGTACGACGAGAAACTACGTTTCGGGTATCTACGTTAAGACGAATAGCGAAAACCGTATAGGGGCAATCCAAGCAATTCGTGACGTTTTATAAGGAGTGGTGTCGTGTATAAACTTGTTGTATTCGATTTAGACGGAACGCTTCTTGATACGCTCGACGATTTGACGGCGTCCACCAACGCGGCGTTGACGGCGCACGGCTTTCCCACGCGTACGCGCGAAGAGGTGCGTAGCTTTATTGGCGACGGGATTGTGAAATTGCTCGAACGTTCGGTTGGGATAGAAAACTATCCGCGTATAGAGGAAATGATTAAGAACTTCCGCGCGTATTATAAAGAACATTGTAAGGACGAAACGCGCCCGTATGAGGGGATAATACCCCTTTTGCACAGCTTAAAGGAAAAGGGGATAATTCTTGGCGTTCTTTCCAATAAGGTGCACGCGGCAACGCAGGAGCTCATTGCCGATTATTTCCCCAATATCTTCGATATGGTTATGGGGGAAAACGAGGCGGCAGGGATTAAACGCAAGCCCTCGCCCGTGGCGCTTTTGAAGATGATAGAAACGCTTGGCGTTGGCAAGGCGGAAACGGCGTACGTGGGCGATTCGGAAGTGGATATTCAAACGGCGAGAAATGCCGAGGTGGACTGTGTATCCGTGACGTGGGGATTTAAGAGCGAACGCTTTTTGAAAGAACAGGGCGCAACGCAAATCGTGAATACCGCGGCGGCGTTGGAGACAGTTTTGTTGGCTTAAAGGAGAGGGTATGTCTTTGTTGAAAGAGATTTCTATCGGTAATACACCGCTTTTGCGCTTGGATAAATTAAAGGCAAGGCTGGGGCTTTTTGCCGATATTTACGCCAAGGCGGAATACGCAAACGCAGGCGGTTCTATCAAAGATAGAGTGGCGCAAGCAATGCTCCTCGATGCGGAAAAAACGGGGAAATTGCAAAAGGGCGGCACGATAATCGAGCCAACGAGCGGCAATACGGGCATTGGCTTGGCGCTTGTGGCGGCAATGCGTGGGTATAAAGCGGTTATCGTTATGCCCGATACGATGAGCGTTGAAAGACAAGAAATGATAAAAAAATACGGCGGAGAAGTGGTGCTTACCGACGGGAAAACGGGTATGAGCGGCGCGATTGCAAAAGCGGAAGAAATTTTGAAAGCTACGCCCAACGCCATCATCGCAGGGCAGTTTGAAAACCCTGCCAATCCCAAAGCGCATTACGAAACTACCGCGCCTGAAATTTGGGGTCAGCTTGACGGAAAAGTGGATATTTTCGTGACGGGCGTAGGCACGGGCGGAACGCTTACGGGCATAGGCAAATACTTAAAAGAACGCAACCCTGCCGTGAAGATTGTGGCGGTAGAGCCTGCTTTATCCCCCCTTTTATCCAAGGGCGTGGCAGGGGCACACGGCTTGCAAGGCATCGGCGCAAACTTTATCCCCAAAGTGTTGGATAGGGATATTTACGACGAAGTTT
>JAZRSE010000234.1:0-8007 GCA_045651305.1 Candidatus Scatosoma sp.
ATTGCCGAGCCCTACCGTCTTTCCCGTCTATCCGCTTTTTTAGACCCGTGGGAATCGCCAAGGGGCGAGGGATATCAACTAATTCAATCGTTGTACGCGCTTGGCAACGGCGGGTGGTTTGGTACGGGCTTATTCAATTCCAGGCAAAAATACCGTTTCTTGCCGTTTGCGGAAAGCGATTTTATCTTGTCGATTATCGGGGAAGAGCTTGGCGTAGTGGGAATATTGCTCCTGTTTACCATTTGCGCCCTGCTCATATATAGAGGGATTTGCGTGGCGAAAAACGCCGACGATTTTTTCTCGTTTTTGCTTGCAAGCGGAATAACGCTCGTGTACGGAATTCAAACGGTTATCAATGCGTTAGTCGTTAGCGGTAGCATACCGCCTACGGGCTTGCCGTTGCCTTTGATAAGTTCGGGAAACACCTCGCTTATAATCACGATGTCGTCTATGGGCGTTTTGTATTCCATATCGAGAAAGGGAGTTAAAAAACGTAGGGTAGAGTTTACGCAAAGAACAAACGAACGACAACTTTCATACAATAAAACATAAGGAGTTTTATCGTATGGATAAATATGTAATAGACGGCGGTGAAAAATTGTACGGCGTTATTCAAATGCAAAGCGCAAAAAATACCGTTTTGCCCTTGCTTGCCGCGTCCGTATTAACCGACGAACAAGTTAAAATAAGAGGCGTCCCGACGATTGTCGACGTTGAAAATATGTTTCGTATATTGAGCGAGCTCGGTTGCAATATCAAACGACAAAAAGATTGCGCCGTTATCGACAGTTCCAACGCAGTTTCTCACGAAATCCCCGCGCGGCTTACGAAGGAACTGCGTTCTTCCGTTTTTATGCTCGGCTCTGTCCTTACAAGGTTTGGCAAAGCCAAAATTTCCTATCCTGGCGGTTGCGATATTGGGTTAAGACCGATTGATTTGCATTTGTCGGGGCTCAAACGCCTTGGGGTGAAAATCGTGGAAGAGGGCGGATATATCGAGTGTATCGCCGAAAACCTCATTGGCGCGGATATAATGCTCGATTTCCCAAGCGTAGGCGCAACGGAAAATATAATTCTTGCGGCGGTAAAAGCGCAAGGTCGCACGGTTATTCGAAACGCCGCGAAAGAGCCTGAAATTATTGATTTGCAAAACTTCCTTAACGCGATGGGCGCAAAGGTGCGCGGCGCAGGCGGAGGAACGGTTGTCGTCGAGGGCGTTAAACGCTTACGTGGCGTCGATTATTTGCCGATTGGCGATAGGATAGAGGCAGGCACGTATTTGATTGCGGCGGCAACTTGCGGCGGCGAAATTGAAACGATAGGCGTGCGCGCGGAAAATATTGCGGCTCTTTTGCATAAATTGCGTGAAAACGGTTGCAAAATACATACGAATAATGATAAAATACTATTGAGGAGTAACGGCTTGTTGCAATCGGTGCCGATTGTGGAAACAATGCCTTTCCCCGGCTTTCCCACCGATTTACAGGCGCAATACGCCGCCTTGTCCGCTACGGCAAAGGGTACGACGCTTATCGTAGAGAATTTATTTGAAACGAGATATAAGTACGTTGCGGAACTCAAACGTATGGGCGCGGATATTTCCGTTCGGGATAGAACGGCGGTTATTCGCGGAACGGAGCGTTTGCATGGGGCAAAAGTGGTGGCAGGCGACTTGCGCGGCGGTGCGGCGCTCGTTATTGCCGCGTTGCGCGCGGAGGGGCAAAGCGAAGTGGTGGAACTTTCGCATATTGATAGAGGTTACGCCGATTTCGAATATAAATTAAAAAAGCTTGGCGCGAAAATTCGTCGGGTGCGGATATAGCGAATAATTCGTCTTTTCGTTAAGCAAACTACCAAAGAGGAATACTATGAAAGGAAAAAAATGGCTGATAATTTTATTGACGGTACTCGTATTTTTATCGGGTACCGTTCTCGGCGTTTCTTCGGTATATCGCATAGACGACGTTTTGGTGGAGGCAAAGACGATTTCCCAAGAGGCGGAAAGAGAGGCGGTTGTTTTACAAAAGCGTTTGGCGGAGGCGTATGAAAAGAAATTTACTCCTTTTGCAAAAGAACAAGAGGCTTACGCAATCGTAGAAGAGTTCCCTTACTTTATTATCACGTCTATTGAAAGAGCGTATCCCGATAGATTGATTGTACACGTAAAAGAGGACGAGGAAGTTTACGCGCTTTCCTGCAACGACGAATCGGGTAATTACTATATCCTCAACCGTGAGGGCGTAGTGCTTGGTATTCGTGATAATTATTCCAATCGCTCGGATGAAACGGGCGCGTCGAAAAACGTGCTTTTGAAAGGTTTGAGCGTTACGGGCGAAAAGGGCGAAAAGATATCGGGTGACGAATCGTTGAGCTATTTGCTTTCGTTTTGCGCGAAAGCGGACGAACGTTTGCAGGGTATTCGCCGCAATATCGTGACGGTAGAAAAGATACAAAAAGGCGTTTCGGCGGATACCGTGACGTTGAAACTTACCACGTTAGAGGGGGTAGTGATTTACGTAAATACGCCTTCGGAAAGAGCGGAAGAAAAAGCGGTTGCGGCGGTGGATTGCTATTTGTCGCTTGCCGACGGACAGCGCACTCGCGGTATGATAGCCGTTGCGGAAGTAAACGGCGAAATTAAAGCCGTTCACTCGGATAAAGACGTCTTTGATAAGATATAATAAAAACTTTGTTTTTAACGACGAAAAAGGAAACACGCCGACAAGCGTGTTTTTTTTCTACTATTTTCTTTCATACCATTGACAATGGGAAAAGAATCGTGTATAATTAAACTATGTTTATGTAAATAAACGGCAATCTACGGAGGAGGAAAGGCTATGAGAAACCAATGTGTCGCTATCTTGGACGTACGCTCGTACGAAGTGACGTTTTTCCTTGCTTTGAAAGGCGTCAACGATACTTTCGTTTTTTCCGGCTCGCATACGGAAAAGTTCGACGGCATTTCGAGTGACGGCTTTTTAAGCGTAGAGTCTTTCCGTCGCGCAGTCGTTGCGGCAATCACTTCCGTAAGACAAAATTACGAGGGGATTATCGGCGAAATCTTCGTAGGCGTGCCCTCGGCGTTTTTATCCGTGGCAACCAAAGGGCACACGTTGTCTTTCCCGTCCAAACGCAAAATTTCCGCGCAGGACGTAGAGGCGTTGTACGAAAGCGGCTTAAACGGCTTGCTCGCAACCGAGCCTTGTATTCGCCACTCGGATATGTATTTCACCCTTGGCGACAATCGTAAATATTTCAACGCGCAAGACGTGTACGGCGTTCCTACGACGCTGCTCCAAGGCGCGCTTTGCTATTATTTCGTGGCGGACGAGTTTTACGATACGGCAACCACGCTCTTGAACGATTTAGAGTTTGAAAACGTACGCTTTCTCCCCACAGACTTGGCGCAGGCGTTATACCTTTTGCCTGAAAAGCGTAGAGAGGGGTATGCGTTTATGCTCGACATCGGCTTTTTAACCAGTTCGATTTCCGTTGTCTACGGCAACGGGATTGTCCGTAAAGAAACGTTCAACGGCGGCGTTGGCACGATTTTGATATCCTTAATGCAAGCGTTCGACGTCGATTTTGAAATGGCGGAAGAAATTTTACGTTTTGCCAACGTTTCGGGCGGCGGTGTGCCCAAAGAACTTATGTGGGCGAGCGAACAAGGGGACGTGAGTTTACCCGTTCAAGCCATCAACGATACGATAAAGTGTGCGCTTGACGAGTTGTGCGAAAGGGTAGAAAACTTTTTTGATAAATATTACCGTGAAAAATACGAAACGGTATTTGCAGTAAATCCTATCAGCGTTACGGGCGAGGGGGTTGGCTATATAGCAGGCGTTGCGGAACATATTTCCAAGCGGTTGAACCGTTTAACGGAAATCGTCGTGCCCGACCTGCCTTATTACGACAAACCCAGCTATTCGTCGAAAATCGCGCTATTGAGTATGGCGCTTGGCGACGTGAAAAAACGCAGTTGGATGCAAAGATTATTCAATATCGGAGGAAGTAAAAAATAATGGATATGTATAACGAAAGCGAAAACATCTTCGGTTACGGCGTAGATACGCCCTCGCCTTTGGACGCGCCCAACAATCTTTCGGGCGTTGCTAAAATCAAGGTTGTCGGCGTAGGCGGCGCAGGTAACAACGCGGTGGATAGATTGATTGAATCGGGCTTGCAAAGCGCGGAATATATCGTTGTCAATACGGATAACCAAGCGCTTGCGCGTTCTAGGGCAACCAACCGTATTCAAATTGGCGTAAAGCTTACGAAAGGTCTTGGCGCAGGTGCAGACCCTACGGTAGGTAAAGCGGCTGCGGAAGAAAATAAAGAGGCGATTCAAGAGGCGTTGAAGAACACCGATTTGTTGTTCATTACGGCAGGTATGGGCGGCGGCACGGGTACGGGCGCTGCGCCTGTTATCGCAAAAATCGCAAAAGAAATGAAAATTTTGACGGTGGCAGTCGTTACGCTCCCGTTCAATTTCGAGGCAAAACGTAGAATGGATAACGCCGTTGCAGGTATTGAAGAACTCCGTAAATCGGTAGATTCCATTATTACAATTCCCAATGATAAAATCCGTCAAGTCGTTCCCAAGGGTACGTCTTTCTCCGATTCGCTTAAAGTTGCCGACGAAGTGCTCCGTCAAGGTATCCGCGGTATTGCGGAACTTATCGTAAAGCCCTCGCTTATCAACCTCGATTTTGCGGACGTTAAGACGACGCTCAAAGGTCGCGGACTTGCGCATATGGGTATTGGTGTGGCGAAAGGGGAAAAGAGAATTGCGGACGCCGTTCGTTGCGCCGTTTGCTCACCTTTGCTTAACACGACGATTGAGGGTGCAAGCTCGGTTATCTTGAATATCATCGGCGGTAAGGATTTGTCTTTGGACGAAGTCGTTATGGCGGCGGATTTGGTACGCGGCGTTATTGATTATTCCGCAAACGTTATCTTCGGCGCTTGCATTGACGAAAATATGTCGGACGAAGTAGAAGTAGTTATCATTGCTACGGGCTTTAACGGTCAACAAAACGTCGTTGACACGCAAGATAATGCGTTCCGTCAAGCGTCTTTGCTCTCGCAAAAGATTGATTCGGTATCCACGCAAGCGTTTGGAAAGACGGAAGAGCCTTTCTTCACGGGCGCGCAAGCAATGCCTACGTATGCGCAACCTCAACCTGCGCCTGCTTTTGCGCAACCCCAACCGATTCAACCGATTCAGCCTATTCAACCCGAACAACCGCAAGTTGCTCCTTTCGAACCGGACGACCCTATCCCCGAAACGCTTTCCAAGGAAAACGAGCAAACGGATAGAAAACACCGTCCTCGTTTCGTGGATTTCTTCATTAAGAAAAACTCGGATAAATAATATAATTTAAGTGGATTAAAAACGGCGTAAACCGCCGTTTTTTTTCATATTCACGCCGATAAGGGCATACAATAAGGTATGTTTTTGAAAGGGTTTGAAGGGATAAAAAGGATATATTTTATAGGGATTGGCGGTATTAGTATGAGCGCGCTTGCTAAATACCTCTCCACGCAAGGATACAAAGTATCAGGTAGCGACGCCGTCCGCAACGAACAAACGGAAACGCTTGCTTTTTACGGAGTAAAGGCGTACTTGGGCGCGGATGGTTGCCGTAAGGATTTGTTGGAGGCGGATTTGGTGGTTTATACGGACGCGATTGCGCCTGCGCACGAAGAACTCTTTTCCGCCAAACAAAAGGGCAAAAAACTGCTTGCTCGTGCCGATTTACTGTCGATGATAGGCAAAAATTTTCAACGTATAATCGCCGTTGCAGGCAGTCACGGCAAGACGACTTGTACGTCAATGTGTACGCACGCGCTTAAAGCTATCGGCGTACCGTTTACGGCGCATATCGGCGGAGAGGATAGCGTTTTTGGGAATTTTTATTCTACGGGAAACGAGTATTTTTTAAGCGAAGTGTGCGAATATAAACGGAATTTATTGAAAATGCAGTCTACCGTGGCGCTCGTTTTGAATATTGATAAAGACCATATGGAGTGTTATCAAGACGAAAACGATTTAATAGATTGCTTTCGCCAATACGCTATGCAGGCGGAAACGGCGTTTGTATGCGCGGACGATATTGGTTGTCAAAAGCTGGGCGATTTTCCCTCTTTCGGTATTCAAAGTACGTGCGCGGATTATAGGGCGGTGGATATAAAATGGGGGAGCGAGGGGTATTCGTTTACGGTGGAGGAATACGGGAAAGAGTTATGTCGTTTGCGTATGCAACCGCTTGGAAAACACAATATCTATAACGCTCTTTCCGCCTTTGCCGCAATGCGTTATTTCGGGTTTAACGAGCGGGAAATAAAAAGGGGATTCGAAACGTTTAGCGCGGTAAAACGCCGCTTTGAAAAAATAGGCGCGTATAAAGGCGCGACGTTTATTTGCGATTACGCGCACCACCCTCGCGAAATATCGGCAACTATCGCAATGGCGCAAGGCGTTTGCAAGGGACGGCTTTTCGTCGTTTTTCAACCGCATACGTATTCTCGAACCAAACTCTTATTAAAAGAGTTTATAGACGTGTTAAAACCGTTGAAAGAATTATTGATATATCAAACTTTCCCTGCAAGGGAAAAATTCGACGAAGAGGGTTGTTCCAAGCGTTTGGCAAACGAGGTGGGCAGTTTGTATGCGGAAAATAACTACGTATTAAAAACGTGGCTGGATAAGACGGTGAAAGAGGGGGACACCGTGCTATTTTTGGGCGCAGGGGATATTTATTATATTGCACAATACTTGTGCAAAGAGGTAAAATAAGTAAATAAAAATCATAAAACGGGCGAAAGGACGGGAAAATGAAAAAATCTCGTTCAATCGTCCGTTTTTTTACTTTCAAACTATTGATAAATGCAAAAAAAAATGTTATAATAATAAGGTATAAACAGGAGGATATTCCTTTGAAAAAGAGAGAAGAAAAACTGCAAAAAACGAACGAAAATAAAAAAGACACGAAATTGGTTACCAAGGAAAGCCTTTGCGCGGTTGGTGCCTTGTTTTCGGCGCTCGCTTTCTTGATATTGTGCACGAACGAACTCATTTTCGGTGCGGTAATCGGCGCAACGATATTCGATTTTCTTATCGGCGTATTCGGGCTTTGCGCATATCCTTTATTCCTCGGCGCTTTTTACGCTTGCGCTACGGGTTTAATCGGTAAGCAGTTTATCAAAAATAGAAAGGCAGTAGCGTTTATTACGTTGGGCGCCGTTTGTCTTGCGTTGATTATACATATCGCGGCAACCTATGCGTGGGAGTTGGAAGGATACGTGGCAAAATGTTTCCGTGCGCCCACCTCGCAAGAGGGCGCGAAAGTCACGGTTTGCGGTTGGGTTGGCGCTTTGCTTTCCTACGTGTTGATTGCGGCGGCTACCAAAGTGGGCGCAATCATCGTTTTGGCGGTATGCACGTTGTTCTTGGCGTATCTTGCATACGTTACTTGGAAGAGCGGCGTACAAGTAAAAGAAAAGAAACAAAAGGCAGGCAAGGAAAATAAATATTCCGCGCCCGTAGAAATTCCGCTTATGCAAACGCCGACGGCAACGCAACAACCTTTGCAACAACCGTCAGTCGAGCCGCAAGCGTACGCTCCGCAACAGCCTACGCAAGCATTAGAGCCTACCCCCGTGCAATACCAAGAAAGTGCAGTTTCGGGATTGGGCAACGTAGCGGTTACGCAAACGCCTGCGTTTAGCCTCTCCGACGAACAACAGGAAAAAGCAGGGACAAGCAGTGCGTTCTCGCCTTTTGGCAGAACGGACGCTATGCAAAACCCCGACGCGCAAGAGGCAATGTCTTATCAAGATAGTAGACAATTCCTTTTCGGCTCTACGCCTGCGGAAAACTATAAGAGAAATCTTATTTTCGACCCGAACGCAAACGTAAATAAACGTTCTTCGATTGAAACGAGCGGTGCGCCCGTGTTTGGTAACTCGTACACCGACGCTTACCAAAACGCGATTAACGAACAA
>JAZRSE010000235.1:0-3003 GCA_045651305.1 Candidatus Scatosoma sp.
GGCGAAATTCACGGTTTCGTTATCGACTATTTGAAAAAAGCGTAAGTAAAGAGAGGTATCATACCTCTCTTTCATTAAAGGTAATATATGTATTCACCCAATTTAACGAATAAAGAAAACCCGATTATACTCGGCATAGAAAGTTCTTGCGACGAAACGGCGGCGGCAGTTATCTGCGGCCGCGAAGTGCTTTCTAACGAAATTGCCTCGTCTGCGGATATTCAGGCGTTGTACGGTGGGGTTGTTCCCGAAATCGCCTCTCGCGCGCATACGGACGCGATTGCGAAAGTGGTGGAAAAAGCGGTGAAAAACGCAGGTATTACCTATCAACAAATCGACGCGGTGGCGGTTACCTACGGGGCAGGGCTTTTGGGCGCGCTCCTTGTAGGGGTGTCCTTTGCAAAGGCGTATGCGTTTGCGCTCAATAAACCGCTCATTGCCGTCAACCATATCCGCGGGCATTTGGCGGCGGCGTATTTGTGCCAAAAGGATTTGAAACCGCCTTTTGTCACCCTGCTTGCAAGCGGTGGGCATACGGCGGTGTTATACACCAAATCGGAGGCGGAGTTTGAAATTTTAGGCGCAACGCTTGACGATGCGGTGGGCGAGGCGTTTGATAAAGTGGCGAGAGTGTTGGGGCTTAAATACCCTGGCGGACCGAACATTGAAAGGTTGGCAAAAGAGGGCGAGTGCAACGTGCCGATGCCTAAAATGTTAAAAGGCGGCGGCGGATACAACTTCTCGTATAGCGGCTTAAAGACGGCGGTAATCAACTATTGCCACACGAAATCGCAAAAGAACGAAGAATATAACAAAGCGGACGTAGCCCGTTCTTTCCAAAGCGCAGCCCTTGACGTGCTTGTGGATAAAACGGTGACGGCGGCGAAAGAAAAGGGCGTAAAATGCGTGACGGCAGGCGGCGGCGTCGTTGCAAACGGGTATTTGCGCGAGGCGTTGCAAACCGCTTGCGAAAAAGAGGGTTTGACGCTCGTTTTGCCTGAAAGAAGATTTTGTACGGACAACGCTGCAATGATAGCGGCGGAGGGCTTGGTGCAGTATTCGCTTGGAAACTTTGCGGATATGAAACTGAACGCCAAGGCGTCTATTCCTTTGGCGGCGACCCTTTCTACGCCACAAAATCCAATCGGGAAATAAGGTAAAAGTATGTTTTGGGAATTTTTATTACACGCGTTAGAAGATACGTGGCCGCTTTTGCCTTGGGTTTTGCTTATTTACGTGCTTATCGAACTGCTTGAAAGTAAGACGAATTTGCAAAACGTCAATCGTTTTGGCGGAAAGCTCGGTCCGCTTGCAGGTGCGGCGACGGGGTTGATTCCACAATGCGGATTTTCCGTAATGGCGGGAAAGTTGTTTGAAAAGAAATATATTACGATTGGTACGTTGCTTGCCATCTTCTTTTCCACAAGCGACGAGGCGTTTATTATCCTGCTTTCGGACGGGGTAGGCGCGAAATGGGTGTTGCCTACGCTTGGCGTAAAAATCGTCGTGTCCGTGTTGGTGGGGTACTGTGCGGATTTGTTTATGCGTTGTATCGGCAAAAAACAAGGCTGCGTAGAGGTGCAAAAACTGCCCGAAAGCAAGCCCAATACCACGCGCGATATATTTATGGCGCGGTACGCCGAGGAACAACAAGAGGAAACGGATAACGTTTGCGCTTGCGGTAAACAACACGGCGATAAGACGTGGAAACGATACGTGCTTTCTCCGCTTATGCACACCTTGCAGGTGGCGATATTCGTATTCCTCGTCAACTTTGCATTGACGGCGATAATTCATACGGTAGGCGAGGCGGCGTTTGCCTCGTTTATGGAACGCAATCGTTTTATTCAACCGTTGATTACCTGCGGCGTGGGGCTTATCCCTAATTGCGCGTCAAGCGTGGTTATCACGGAAACGTTCTTGGAGGGCGGAATTACGTTCGGTTCGTTCGTGGCAGGGCTTTGCGCCAATGCCGGTATGGGTTTTGTAATTTTGCTTAAAAACACGCGTAAGTGGAAACGTAACCTGCTTTTGATAGGTTGCACGTACACGCTTGCCGTGGCGGTGGGTATGCTGTTTAATATTTTCCCTATTATGGCATAAAACTGTTTGATAAACGTATGTCTTGCGTTATAAATATATAGAAACTTTTTTTGAGGTGTAAACTATGGAAGAAGTAAAAATCGTTGGGTTGGTTGACGGAAAATTACAAGTGGCGCTTTCGGGCGATATTGATTTGGGCAACGCGGAGGCGTTTTTCGACGCCGTGATGTCCGCATACACGCTTACGCCTGGCGATATCGAGTTCGATTGCACGCAGTTGAATTTCATCGACAGCACGACGCTGGGTACGTTTGTAAAAATACTCAAAACGTTGAAAACGGACGGACGCAGTATGCGCCTTATCGGTTTGCAAGCGAAGATTAAAAAGCTCTTTTTGATTTGCTCGTTAGACCGTATTATGGAGATTGCGTAATATGGAAAAATTTTCGGTATCCTTGCCCTTGACGGGCGAATATCTCACAACGGTACGTTTGACGGTGGGCGGTTTATGCTCGCTCGTTGGTTTTGACGTGGATTTGGCGGAAGATTATAAAGTTTGCGTTACGGAAAGCTTGCTTATCTTAAAGCGCAACGGCTTTTTGCGCGCGGAATTAGAGTTCACCGTTGGGGAAACGCTTGCTTGCGCGGTAATCGGTAGCCAAGAGGGCGGCGAAAAAGAGGACAGTATAGAAGACGAAATTTCCCGTGCGTTGCTTTCGGCTTTGCTTGGGAAGGTGGATTTTATTCATAATCAAAACGGTAACGTGGAAAAAATAGTGTTCGAAGGCTAAACGATGGCGGAAGATAAGGCAATCGAGCTGTTTAAGCTCTACAAAGAGAGCGGCGATATTAAATATAGAAATGAAATCGCCGAGAAATATCTCTACATAGCCGATATTCTCGCCAAGAAATTCGTGGGGCCAGGGGTGGGGTACGACGATTTGAAACAGGTAGCGTCGT
>JAZRSE010000236.1:0-10087 GCA_045651305.1 Candidatus Scatosoma sp.
CCATTTCGTGCATCGAATACAAAATTCTTCTGTGTACGGGCTTCAAACCGTCGCGCACGTCGGGAATTGCACGGGATTTGTTTACTGCCATAGCGTAGGCAATGAACGAACGTTTTAACTCGTCGTCCACCTCTACGTCAAGCATTTTCGTCATTTCCAGAGTTTTCTTAAACGCCTCGGTTAATTCGGGGCTGGTATCTCTCTTTGCCATTGTTCTTTCTCCTACTCCTTATCTTACACGTCCAAATCGGTTACGAGCGTCGCATTTTCTTCGATAAACTTACGACGGAGCGCAGGGCTTTCACCCATAAGCATTGCAAACATTTGGTCCGCCTCCGCCGCGTCTTTCATCGTTACGCGGATAAGCGTACGCGTTTCGGGGTTCATCGTCGTTTCCCAAAGCTGGTCTTTACTCATTTCACCAAGCCCTTTATAGCGTTGGTATTCAATCTTCGTCGTAGCGTTTCTATCGTATTCCAACTTCTCTTCTTCGCTATACAAATAATCGATAATTTCCTTGCCGCCTGCCTTATGGCTTGCCTTGTAAAGGGGCGGTTTTGCCGCGTATACGTGCCCGTGTTCGATAAGCGGACGCATATATCTAAACAAGAACGTGTAGAGCAAAATTCGAATATGCGCGCCGTCTACGTCGGCATCGGTCATCGAAATAATTCTATCATAACGGAGCTTGCTTTCGTCGAAATCGTCCAAAATACCGCAACCAAACGCCGTAATCATCGCTTTGATTTCTTCGTTTTCAAGAACTCTGTTCAAACGCACTTTTTCTACGTTAAGGATTTTACCGCGGAGGGGCAAAATCGCTTGGAAACGTCTATCACGGCCCTGCTTTGCCGTACCGCCTGCCGAGTCGCCCTCTACGAGATAAATTTCGCAAAGTTCGCTACGTTTATCCGAACAATCGGCAAGTTTACCAGGCAACGCAAACCCGTCCAAAGCACCCTTTCTTCTCGTGTTTTCACGGGCAAGACGAGCCGCCTCACGCGCTTTTTGCGCCGTTACGCAACGCATAACCAATTCCTTGGCGATGGAGGGGTTCTCCTCTAAATAGGTAGACATATATTCGGTGACGCATTTGTTTACGTACACACGGATAAAGCTGTTGTTCAGCTTGTCTTTCGTTTGCGATTCGAACTGCGCGTTTACAAGTTTTACGGACACTACCGCCGTAATACCTTCCATAACGTCTTCGCTGGTCAACTTGTCGCTTTCCTTTAAGATGTTGTGCTTTCTGCCAACGTCGTTGAACACTTTGGTAAGCGCCATTTTAAGACCTGCAACGTGCGTACCGCCGTCAATGGTGTTGATGTTGTTTGCGTAGCTGTAAATAACTTCGCTATACGATTCGTTGTACTGAATCGCCACTTCGCAAACGGTATCGCCGTCCTGTTCTTCAAAATATACGGGGGTGGGGAAGAGCAATTCCTCACGGCTCTTGTTGAGTTCCTCGACGAACGAACAAATACCCCCCTCATAGCAGAAGGAATCTACTTTTTCTTGGCCCGCGCGCTTGTCTTCAAGCGTGATACGCAAGCCCTTGTTCAAGTACGCAAGCTCGCGAAGTCGGCCTTTCAACGTATCGTAGTTGAATACAACCGTTTCGAAGATGTCGCTATCGGGCATAAAGGTTACCTTCGTACCCATCGCGTCCGTATCCCCTACGATTTGAACGCTGCGTTGCGGCACACCGCGGTTGTACACTTGCTTGAAGATATGCCCTTCGTGGGAAACTTCCGCCTCCAACCACTCGGACAAAGCGTTTACGGCTTTTACGCCAACGCCGTGCAAACCGCTGGATACTTTGTAACCGGAATCGCCGCCGAACTTACCGCCTGCGTTTACTTTCGTGAATACAACTTCCAACGTGGAAATGCCTTCTTTGGGGTGGATATCGGTGGGGATACCACGTCCGTTGTCTTGAACGCTACAACTGCCGTCGTTATTTATCGTCACCTCGATATGCGTACAATACCCTGCGAGCGCCTCGTCGATAGAGTTGTCTACAACCTCGTGAACAAGGTGATGCAAACCTTTTGCGTCCGTGGACGAAATGTACATACCGGGGCGCTTACGGATGTGTTCCAAGCCGTCGAGAACTTGTATCTGCTCCGCGCCGTATTCGCCTTCTACTCTTTCCGCCATTGTTTTTTCTCCCATTTCGCTTTCTTTTTTTTATAATAAAAAAAGAAAATCGTTATTTTCTCCACTATTATACCACCTTTCAAAAAAAATGTACAGCGAATAACCGCACTTTTTCAAAAAAAGTTTTATCCACAATCTATTTAACGGCAAAAAAGCCGTCAAAATCGAATTTCCCCCGTTTTTTTGGGAAAGAATACGGCAAATAAAAAAACGAGCGATTTTACGCCCGTTTTTATTACGTCACTCTTTTTTCATTTTAAGGGCAACGCCCGAAGAATCCCATTGGAAACCGTGTAGAGGCGAGCATTACTCGCGCAAAACATCTTCAACGACAACGTTACAGCAAAGCAATAACGAAAGATAGAAAAACTCGCCAGCGGTGGCTCACCGTGGCACACCGTTTGAACGCCTAACGGCGTTGGGCGCAACCTGCGGTTGCTTTTAGGTGGGCTACGTTCCGCCTTACGGCGGCTCTTGACAGAGAGTCGCAGGACTGCGCGTCCTGCACCTCGCAAGAGACTATGTCTCTTGACTCCTTATCGACGATAACCTTACACCAAAGAGATAACGAAAGATAGAAAAACTCGCCAGCGGTGGCTCACCGTGCGACGTATATGCGTGAGCGCCGCGTAGATACAAGCAAGACAAGGCGCGCGAGGATAACCCGAGGGCGCGTACTTGGGGTACGCAACCGAGGGTTGCCGCAGCGCAACGAAGTATTGCGACGTATATACGTGGCGCAAAGGAACAAAAAGAAACCCCTGCGCCTTGGCAGGGGATATTTTTCAAATTTATATATTCAGTTGTAGAGCGTTCGTTTTGTCTATCCGCTTCTTCTCTGAACTTAATTTCAACGTGTGCGTTGCTTCGCGCCGCTACGCACTCTCTTTTTCTCGCGGATATTTATTTGCGCTCCTCGATTTCGCTGTTCATTGGACCATCCTCTCTTCTTTATTTCTTAACGAAGTACCTACCTGTTCTTACTACGGTCATCTCCGTTCCCTCCTTTTGTTAAAGTTTACGTCCTCCTTTGTACGTCGGCATCCCTTTTAATACCTCCTTTAACTATTGGATTTTTTCGCCGTATCCCTACGGCTCTTTGTCAGTTCTCCTGACTCACTTTGCTATTGCATCGGTGTGCTCCATTTGTTTTTTGAGAATTTCGAACATTTTTTGTTGCTCTCTTTCTCTTTTGTACCTTTATTATAGCACGAAATTTTCATTTGTCAATAGGTTTTGAAAAATTTTTTTACATTTTTTTAATATTTTTTTACGAAAAACCCGCAACCCCTTTATTTTCAAGGGATTGCGGGTTGGCTATTTTACTCAATTTTTATTCCGTAGGCAGGGAAAACGCCTTCAAAAGCTCCTTTTCGCGCAAGATTGCGCCGCCGCCGATAACGGTTGCAAACTGCGGTTCTTCGCAAACGTGATAACGCATTTCGAGTTTCGTGCCGATATACTGCGCCAAGTGGGCAATTTTCATAACGCCGCCCGAAAGGTAGACGCCGTTTCTATTGACGATTGCCGCCACCTCCGCAGGCAAACGGCGAAGTACCGCCACCGCATATTCCAATATCTTATCCACGTACACGCGTATACAATCGGTCAAATCCGCCGCCTGTACCGACGCCGCCGAAGGTCGACAAGAATCCATCGAACTGCCCTCCGCAACCATCGTTCCGCGCGCCGCCGCCGACATAGAACCAATCTCGTTTTTCAAGCGTTCCGCCGTCAAAGTGCCGATACGAAGTCCGTTCACGCGCGCCACTTTCGCCAAGACGTTGGCGTCCATATTATTTCCGCCCACGTTCATAGATACGCCCGAAATAATCCCGTCCGCCGAAACTACGGCAATATTCGTTACGCCGCCGCCGATATCCAAACAAAAAACAGGGTCGCTATCGCTAATCACCGCGCCTGCGCCCACCGCTGCCAAATAGGGCTGTTCGACAAAATGCACCTTTCTCAATCCGCACTCTTCCGCCAAGGCGATATATTGCGCCAACACGTGCGGAGCAACGCCGCAAGGCACGCAAAACAACGCTTGCAACTTATGCAAAGCGCCCGACTTTACGCCTACACGGGAAAGGAATTCCTTTAACATTGCCGAGGCAAGACGCATATCCGCAATTTCGCCCTCGTACACAGGGTATACGATGCTCGTGTATTCCGCCGTTTTACCGATGAGGTTTTTCGCGTCTTTCCCCACCGCTTTTATCTCTTTATCCGCGCCGTAAACCGCCACGCAAGAGGGCTCGGCAAGTACCACGCCGTTGCTCGTGTCCGCGCGATAAATTTTCGTCATTGACGAACCGAGGTCGATTGCCAATTTCCACATATCCCTTTCCTCCTATTCCCCTTTGCGTTTTCTTTGCTCTTTTAACATCTTTTCCACAAGTTCCAAAGGCAACCCCACTACGTTGGTATAACTGCCCTTGATTTTCTTGACGAGTCCGCCGTCTTGAATCCCGTACGCACCTG
Source organism: Candidatus Scatosoma sp. (assembly GCA_045651305.1). Taxonomy (GTDB): domain Bacteria; phylum Bacillota; class Clostridia; order Christensenellales; family Borkfalkiaceae; genus Scatosoma. The sequence goes on from JAZRSE010000236.1 coordinate 4,645, forward strand.
CTTTATCCATAGGCGAACCGCTTTTTATATACTCTTTGATAAACTCGTTTGACAGTTCGTTAAAGTACACGAGCGTTTTGTCCACACGCGTTTTGCAACGGCATTTTCCGTTGTCGTTTAGCGCAAAACATACGCCCGTATATACGGCGTGTTTCTTCCCTGAAAGCATTTTAAGCATACGGAAAGCGTCCTCTTCGTCCTTCGGTTTTCCAAGAGCAAAAGAGCGAAATGCAACTACCGTGTCCGAGCCGATTACCGTTTTCCCTGCGTTTTCGGGGCGCATTGCCACCTCCGCCGCCTTTCGCCGCGCAAGCATACCCACAAGCGCTTTTATCGAAACGTACCCCTGCACGCTTTCGTCCGCCATCGACGGGATAATTTCAAAATCTTTTATAAGCTCGCCAAGCAGTTCTTTCCGTCTTGGCGACGCGCTTGCTAAAATCCAATCCATAGTGTTTCCTATAAAGTGATTTGAACGCTATGCGTTCGTGAATTGGCTTGCGCCGTGATTTGACGGCGTTGCCGTCGTGATTTGCAAAACTTTGTTTTGCGTTGTGGAAATTATTGCAATAACGCACGCCTTGGCGTGCAATTCACGCGGTTGAAAAACCGCAATTCACGAAATTTATTTCAATTCACGCAAGATTTATCTTGCAATTCACCCAAGATATAACCTGCAATTCACGATAAGACAAGCCGCCTTTCGAGGCGGCTTGTCGTTTTTGCCTTTATTACAAAATTTCCAACGTCTTTTTGAACGCTCTCTTAAATTCGGGGTTCGCCGCCGTCGCGTCGCGGATTTCAAGCGCAGCGTCGCCGTTTACCTCCGTTTTCATAATAACCGAATCCCCCAAAACGTCGCAATTCAAGCCGGTTACTACGCCACAATGCGTTCTGTCCAAGCTCTCCGCGATACGCAAAAGTACGCCCAATTTCTTCACCGCGTCCAAATCCTCTTCGGTAACGAGGTCTTTGTACTTCATCCACTCTACGAGGGGCACTTCTTCGCGGTTATGGCAACCTGCCACAAACGCCGCCAACACGATTTCTCTATGCGTAGCGCCGTAAATGGACGATTGCAAAATGGTGTACCAGCTATGGCGAGCGTGTTGATAATATTTCAATCTTTCACCGCAATCGTGCAAGCTTGCCGCAATTTTCAATACTTTTAAGTATTGACGAGAGAATTTATGCAATACGCGGAGCTGTTTGAAAAGCTGGATAGAAAGGTGCATAACGTGTTCTACGTGCTTTTCATCGCAACCGTAATATTTCACAAGCGTTTCCAAGCTGTAACCAAGCACGTCGGAAATAGGTTTTTCCATCGTGATAGGCAACGCTTGATTGAGCATAAGCCCCTCGCGAAGTCCGCAACCGGAAATAGCAAATTCTTGCACGTTCATATAATCGATAAACGATTTTACGATAGCCATTGCCGCAGGCATAATATCCGCGCGTTTGGGCGAAAGACCTTTAATCTTCTTACGCTTGTCCACGTCTAACACGCGGAGCATATCGTACACGGACGTAAAATCTTCCGTCGGCAAACGGAAATTATGCGGCGTATCCAAAGGATACTTTCTTACAAGTTTCGTAATTTTGAAAAGGTTTCTAAACGAACCGCCTACGCCGATAACCTGCGTTTCAGGGTCAACCTCCGCAAGCCAAGGCAACTTTTTAAGCTGTTCCGTAAAGAACTCTTCCACGTGGCGAGCCGCCTCTTCGGGCGTTGCGTCGCTTGCAAACAAATCGGTGAGCGTCACCGCGCCGAAAGGCAAGTTTGCATAATTGAGCAAGTTTCTTCTATTATAATAAATAATCTTCGTGCTGCCGCCGCCGATTTCCAAAATTAAGCCCTTGGGCGCTTCCATAGAATTGATAACGCCGCGATATACAAGCACCGCCTCTTCTTCTTCCGAAAGAACGCGGATGGTGATGTTGCACGATACTTGAATTTCGTCTAAAAACGAGCGTTGGTTTTTCGCGCGTCTAACCGCCGCCGTACCAACCGCAATAATACGGTCTACCTTTCTTGCATCGCAAAGCCTCTTGAACATTTTTAACGTGCGTATCGTTTCCGCTATACGCTGCGGTTTCAAAAAGCCGTCCCTGTCCATATCTTGTCCAAGGCGGACGCTCTCTTTTAATTCGTCTACGACAACGTAATGCCCGTCCGTGAACATATCCACGATAACAAGTCTTGCCGTATTCGAACCCAAATCAATAATACCTACTTTCTCCACTGTTTTACCTCACAAATCTCAAAAGCCCAAATAAGCTTTGTGTTTTCTTTTTTTCCTCGCCAGAGTAATTTCGATTGTTTACAATCGTATACTACTCCCCCATTTTCATTTTTCCCATAGTTTACCATAGAAAACCCGTTTTGTAAATACTCTTTTGGAATTTTTTTCTCAATTTTCGTTTTTTTTTCATTTTCGACAAAAACTGTTAGATTTTTTGTGCGATTTGCTACCCGTTTTTAATAAAAAAACGGCGATTGCCCTCCGCAACCGCCCGTGGATTGAATATTTCGTTTGCCTCTTTTTAACCTTTTAACGCCCGATAAAAGCCGAAAAACGCAAGCGCCGTTAAAAAAACACCAAACCCTTTTGCCAAAATTGCCGAAGGCAACACCGTCGCCGCCAACGCCCCTGCTATCGAAAACAACAGCGCAGGCAAAATTACCCAAAGCACCCCCTCCGTTTTGAGCAATTTGTTATCCGCGTGCATTTTCAAAGCCCCTACGCTCATAGGGAAAAAGGCAAAAAGGTTCGCGCATTGCGCTATCTTTTGCTCCACGCCGCCCACTATCGTCAAAAGGGGTATCGTCAGCGTGCCGCCGCCCATACCCATCCCTGCCGGAATACCGCCTATAAAACCGAGAAAAATATATAAATAGAAAGACATAAGTAAAGGGAATTGAACGCTTTGCGTTCGTGAATTGCCCGTTGGGCGTGAATTGGCTTACGCCGTGATTTGCACGCCGAGGGCGTGCGTTGTGGGTATTATTTTTATGACTTTTTTTTCGTATTTATTCTTCCGCAACGCATTGCGTAGCAATGCAATTCACGCGGTTGAAAACCGCAATTCACGAAATTTATTTCAATTCACGCAAGATGTATCTTGCAATTCACCTAAAAAACAAAAACACCCCTGCCGCCGCCTGCAAAAAGGCGAACGTTAAATTCACCGCTTTTACGGGCAACTTCCCAAGCATTTTCGCACCCAAAATCCCCCCTGCCGTCACGCCGATTGCCGTGGGAATTAACACCGAAAAATCGTAAAATCCGCCAATGAAATACAACAAAAGCGAGAAGAGGGACACGGGCAAAATTACCAAAATCGCGGTGGCGTGCGCCTCCTTTTCTTCATATCCGCTTTTCTCTAAAACGGGCACGGCAAGCATACCGCCCCCTCCGCCGAATAAACTGTTCGCAAGCCCCACCGCTCCGCCGCAGGCAATCTTCTTCCCCTTTTGCAATATTTTTTCGTTCATTTCTCACCTCTCCTTTGGAGAAGTTTTCCAAACCGCCCCGCTCTTTACTTGTATTTTGCGTATTTTTTTGCATTTTATCAAACTTTTTCCTGCTTTTTACACGAGAAACGCTTGCCAATAAATCAATTTTGTATTAAAATAATATAGCATGGGTGTTTGAACGCTTACACGCGCGTCTAACCCCTATCCAAAATAGCAAAAAACAAATACCAAAAGGTGGTTGTATGAAAGGAAACGAAACAAACAGCAAGAAGAGATTTCTTGCAATGCTCTTATCCCTGCTAATGGCGACGTCCGTTACCGCGGCGTTTGCGTCCTGCGGCAAAGCGGAAGACGAAACGGCGGATACCGAAACGGAAGAAACGACGGACACCGAAACGGAACCCAAAGAGGACACCGAAGAAGTTGTTGACGATAAAGACATTATCACCAACGCTTTGTTTAACTCCGCTACCTACGACAAAACGAAACCCATCGTAACGAGCGTTAGCGGTTGGACGAGAGCAACCAACTCCGTATCCAGCGGTACCGCGCCCTCTTCGGAGGCGGCAAGCGGCGTTATCGACGTGTCAAGCGACAAGTGGAACGATTTAACCACGTCGGGCATCGACGTTGCTCCCAAGGACTTGACGGAAGAACAAGCGGCGGAAAAATGGAGCTCTATGACGACGAAGGACAAGCTGGAATATTACGCGGCTTGGAAAGATAACGACGCCAACGACGACCGCACTCTTTCCGACCTCTCCTTTTACGAATCGTTCAACATCGACGTTGACGATTTGCCTTTCGTAGAAGATAAGGACGGCAACAAGACGGCAATCGCAAACCCCGGCGCTCGCACCGGCTCTACCGATAGCAACGTCTTGATGATTCACAACGAAAAACAAACGGATACCTATATCGGTACGGCGCAAAAGTTCACCTCCACCTCCACCGTTACGGTAAAGATGGGCGAAACGGCGAAGTTCTCCGTATGGGTAAAGACGAGCAACTTGCTCGGCTCTTCCGCAAACAACGAGGAAGACGAAACCGCTTACAACAAGGGCGCGTATATCCAAATCAACCATAGCGTTGGTAGCAAAAAACTCGATTCCCTTGAAGTAAAGAACATCAACTCCAACGATTGGGTTGAATACAGTTTCGTGCTTTGCGGCTCTTCCTTTGCGGACTCCACTTTCTCGATTGTACTCGGTCTTGGTCAAAGCGGCGGTACGGACAAGGAAGAATACGTAAACGGTTATGCGTTCTTCGACGATATCACCTGCGAAGTAACGACGGACGCGGCGGACATCTCCACGTATAAAGCGTTCGACTTCGAATCGAGCAAAGAAGAAAAGACGATTAAAGCAAACAAGACGGCGGATACGAAATTCGCGCTTGACTTCTCCGAAGTTGGTAAAGGTTTCGGCGCACTCGACGTAAGCGGCTTGGTTGGCACGGCTACCACCGAAAAGAACACGAGCGGCGTTGAGTACAGTACGGTAGAAGGCGTAGGCACGCTTATCCCTGCGTTGACTGCTCCTCTTAACACGGGCAGCGACAAGAAGGAATTTGTCAACCTTGCAGACTTAGCAAACGGCGACGATACGCAAAAGGCAATTTACAATAACTACTTTGCGGAAGACGATTTCCTCGGCAACGCAAACGCGTTCCTCTTCCTTTCCAAGAACGGCGCGGCGTACAAAGCGGAAACGGATATTACCATTAAAGGCACGACGAACGAAACGGCTTACTCGGCTATCTCCTTCTACGTAAAGACGTCGGCAATGGAAAACTTCACGGGCGCAGGCATCAAACTTGCGTTCGACAACAAAGATTACGCGGCGGCGCAAGAAATTGCGAAGTTGGACACGACGACGGTTGTGGAAGAAGATTCTAACACCGACGGCTGGCAACGCGTAGTATTCTTCTTCGAAAACAAGACGGGCGAAGACCAAAAGGCAACCC
>JAZRSE010000237.1:0-7541 GCA_045651305.1 Candidatus Scatosoma sp.
ATAAGGGGTGCTATATGGTGGAGCGAGTACAACGTAAATTGAACCGATTAAATTATTTTAATATATCCACGGCAATTGCCCATAATCCTTTCATTGAGCTTTTTCCATAAGGCAAGGGGGGCAAGCGATACTCTTGGGGTAATCGCTAAAATTCGCGCCGACCCCTTTTTCGTATAAGAACGCGTATACACTTTCTCGTCGATTTTCTTTTCCAAGAGCTTTAACGCGCGGTAATTCTGCAAATTCTACCGAAACGCCACTTGAAAAGCGAAGTATTCACCTCAAAACACGCTGTTTTCGTTCTCAAACAAAATTGGACGTTTGTCAGTGTACACCTTTTCAATCGCGCTAATCAGTAATATTTCAAAATCTCGTTTTGATAGATTTTTCTCTCCTTGTTTACCGAAATGGGCTTTTTTTGCGATACGTGCTTTAAGATAAGCTCAAAGAATGGTTAAATCCGCCCTTTCTGTTCTTATCCGTAAAGGCGCGTTCACGGGGAAATGCGAGAATTTTAATTTTCTTATCCACGGTGTTTTGATAAATCGTTTCCATATCGTTATACTCGGGCTGGCTCAAATTGATTCCGTAGAGCGAATCCACCGTGCAAAGGGAGTTAATGTAATGGTCTCCCTTACCGCAGAAATGCACGATACCACCGTCGAAGGCATCTAAAAGCCGTTTGTCGTAGGGGAGTGCGAATTCCTCGTAAAGGTCGGGAGAAAGGTTCATTGCGCTGTCGTTGCGCAGAAGAATCTTCCCTCTAAAATAGAGATTGTTCCAATGGGGGTTGATATCCTTTGCAGGGAACAACGCAAACCACTTTTTCATAAACCGTTCGTAGGTATCGGAAATGAGCGTTAAGAAAGAATGTACGAAATCGGGGTCGTCGTACAGCGCGTAGAAAAGTTCACCGCCCCACAACAGCTCGCAAATATCTAAAGGCCCTTGCAAATCGGGATGGTATACGCGGACAAACTCTCTAATTTTGGGGTACGGCAACAACGATTCTTGCAAAAATTCTCCAAACTCGAACACCTTTTTGCCAAAGCCCGTATAAAGGTCAGGCGTGCCCGTTTCCACGATTTTGCGGATTTGTTCTTCACTCATCGTGCGCGTGGTGGGCAGGGTGTTGTGCTTATAGTCCATTAAGAAAATCTCCGCGCCGAATACGGAGCTTAAAATCCCCGTACCGTAGTTCGCGCGTATCGCGATATTGTTAGACTTACTCCCCAACGCACTGGAAACCGCGTTCATTTCCCTGCGGAGCATTAATTCGTAATTGGCAACCGCGTCGTTGATATTGATAAAATCAAGTTGGGTGGTCGGTGCGGAAAGCTTTTTGCGTTCGGGAGAGAACAGCTCGCCGTCGAAACGGTCGAACAAAAAGTCTCGCCATTGATTTTCAAAATCCTGCTCCGTTTCGAAGTCAAGACGGCGTTCGATATCCTCTAAAAGTGCGATGGTTTGATAAGTAAGTTTCACTGCATTATACCCCCTATTCAATATCAATCGCCAACTGTTCGGTGTATTTCATTAGTAAGTTTTCTTTCATAATTTTATCCTTAGAAACAATCACAACAAAGTTGTGGATGTAATCCGCGATAGCGGTATGGAATCAAAATTTGTATGTAATCAAGCCGAAAATAACATACGCCTGACGGCGATTACATACATTGCTACGCAATGATTGCATACCAAGCCTTTCGTATTGAATAAACAACCTAAGTTGAACGCAACTTAGGTTGTTTGTGGTGGACGCGAGAGGACTTGAACCTCCGACCTCTACCATGTCAAGGTAGCGCTCTAACCAACTGAGCTACGCCTCCAAGCGATTACGTTGTTATTATAGCAAATATTAAAAAACTCGTCAATTGTTTTTTGATGGAAAACGTGAAAGACAAATAAAAAATCCCTTTGGTTAGCCAAAGGGATTTTAGCGTTTTAATTATTGTTTTTTTCTTTGCTTTCTTTCGTGGAAAGTAAACGGAAGAAGATTGCGAAGAAAAGGATATTTGTCAAATATATGACGGGGAAGATGATAAAGGAGAGCAGGTGTGCGGGATTGGACATTTCCGCTTTGCAATATACGGCAATCATCGTTGTAATTAAGATACAAATCACCAAAATTACCGCCGCCGTCAACAAATAAGGCGCGTGTTTTTTACGTCTTGTTCTCGGACGGAAACCGCAAGCGTTCAATACGGCGCATACGATAAAGAGCGTAAACCCGATGCCAAATCCAATCGCAGGATAAACCGCCGATACGTGTAAAAAGTCTTTTAAGAAAAACGCTAACAAGCTTTCAAACGTAATGATACAAAAGATAATGAACGCCGTTTTATATAACGTTTTTCCTAAATTGTATATGCCGCCGCCCGTGGTTTTCGTTTCCCTAACGTCGGCATAGCTTACGCCGTGCATATTGCCTGCAATATTAAGTTTTATGCCATCCGCTTGCGCGCGTTCGCGTAAATCGGGTTGTTGCTCGTTTGCGGTGGTAGGCGTTGCAGGGAGGGAGGGTTGCGTAAACGCGTACGCGTTGGAAAGTTGTCTGCTTTGCAATTCCCTTGCCGTAGCGTTTAAGCTATTTTCCTTTTGCGAAAGCGCCAATTCACGTTCTTGCAATTCGCCGATTTTACGTTGCAATGCAAGATTTTCTTCCGCGGCGCGTTGTTGCAATTCCTTGCGCGTTTTTTCTTCCGCCTCTTTATCTTGTTCGAACTTGGTTTTCTTTGCCTCAAACGCCGCTTGTTCTTCTTCCAAAGCACGCACGCGTTCGGCGAAGAGGGTTTCTTCGTTTTGGAAAGCCGCTTTTTCGCTTTCAAACTTTTCAAGACTTTCGTTGAAGAGCTTTACTTGCGCGTTGTAAGAGCTTAACTTATCCGCAAAATCGAATTGTTGCGCGGAAAGGGCGTTTTTTCGTGTAATAAAATCGAGTTGTTGTTGATTGTAGATAGATTGACGAGCCGCCAATTCTTTTTGTTGTTCCAAAATAACCGCCATTTCGTCTTGCAGTTTTTGGGTGTTTATCGACAGTTCTTCTTCGCGTTTTTCTAAATCGGCGTTCTTTTTAAGATATTCTTCTTCCGTGGCGGCAGTTGCCGATTGGTCGATATTGATTTTTTGACGTTGTTCGTCTAAACGATATTCAAGTTGCGCCGTTTCATAAATCTTCTTGTCGATTTCACTTCTTTCCGCTTGCAAACTATCGCGAAGAGCGTTTAATTGCGCTTTTTCCTCTTCAAGCTTTGCCTTCTTTTCTTCCAAAGAGGCGTTATCGCTACGAAGAGTATCTCTTTCCACCTGAATAATTTCAAGCTGCGTTTTCAATTCCTCGCGTTCGGCGTCCAAAGCGTTCTTTTTCTCTTCGAAATCGGCTCTTTCCGCTTGCCAGCTATCGTATTCCGCCTTAAATTGCGTTGCCGTTTCGTCAAGACGGCGCTTTTCAAATTCTAATTTTTCTTTGTTTGCCTCAATTTGCGCTTGTTGTGCGCGGAGTTCCAAGTTACGGTTATAGAACTCGGTCGTGCGCGATTCTTGTTCGTTTTTCAACAAAGCAATCGTGTTTTCTTGCGTGGTAATCGCTGTATTCAAGGAGGCAATCAACGTTTTTTGCTCGTCCAATTCCATTTGTGCGGACGCAAGTTGCGTTTTAGCCTCTTCTAACTGTGCGTTGTCTACCAACTGGGAGGAGAGGGCTTGTTCTTTCAACTGTGCGTTTTCGTCTTGCAAAGAGGAGAGCGCGCTTTGCGCATCCGCCAATTCTTGCTCGATATAGATAAGTTCTTGTTCTTTATCCGTAAAAGCGCTTGCTTGCGTTTCCAACAAACTCTTCAACTCGGCAATTTCATTGTTTTGCATTTGCAAAGAGATTTTTGCCTGTTCGATTTCCTCTTCTTTTTGGGCAATCAAGAGTTCTTTATTGGCAATTTCCGTTTCCTTTTCAAGCAAAGCGGATTCCTTTTCTTTAAGCTGCTTTGCTTGCGTTTCAACCTGTTCTTTTAACTCCAAGAAATCGCTTTTTTGGGATACGATAGAGGAGCTTTGCGTAGCAAGCAAGGCTCTTTCTCGTTGCAATTCGTTTTTAAGGTTGTTTAAGGCGATTTTCTCTTCTTCCAACGCGCTTTCTCTTGCTGCGAGTGCGCGTTTTAATTCGTTAAGCTCCGTTTGTTTATCGGTGATAAAGGAGAAATCGTAATGCGCGCTACCGTCGGAAATAAGACTGTCGATAATCGTTCTCGAATATTCCCACTCGGAAAGGTTCTTTTCGGTAAAACGCTTGCCTTCGTCGGTGAGGGAGAAGTATTTTCTTCTGCCGCCGTAAGAAGAATCGCCGTAATAAGACTGCACGTAAGAAAGACTTTCCAAACGTTTTAACGCGCTATAAAGGGTGGGCTCTTTAATAACGTACAAGCCGCCGCTTTTCTTTTTGATTTCGCTTATGATATCATAACCGTATTTGTCGCCTTCGTAAAGACAGCGCAAAATAATCGTGTTGATATGCCCACGAATAAGGTCGGCGCTGATGCCAAGATTTTGTTCTTCGCCGCCCGTTATCGTGTTATCGACAATTGCCACATTTTCTCTTTCTTCCATTGTTTTCTCCTATGTCTTATAGAGCTATATCAGGTAGAATACCCTTATATTTCAAGGGTTGTACACGTTTTCATACGTACACAAAGTATTATATCACAAATAGATAATAATGTCAACTGTATCAATGAAAAAATAGCCGTTTGGAAAGGTTTTTTCTCCTTTTCACAAAAGAAAGTTGACTTTTTTATAAAAAAGTCGTATAATGATTTCGCTATGGAAAAATATCAACACACAAGAGAGTTTCAAATCAAATACCGCGATGCGGATTTCAAGGATAATTTAAGGGCGTCGGGCGCGCTTGGATATATGGAAGAGGTGGCGTCTTCCAGCGCGGACGACATTGGGCTTGGGTATAAACATATCCAACCCAAAGGCTTTGCGTTTATCATTACCAATACGTGTTTCGAGTTTTTGCGTCCTATGAAAGTAGGGGAAAAACTGTTCGTACAAACGTGGCCGTCTATTCCGTCGTTCGTTATTTTTGAAAGACAATACCGCTTTTTAGACGAACAAAACGCCGTGACGCTCAACGCCGTTTCCCGTTGGTGTTTAATTGACGTAAAAACGGGGAAAGTGTTGCCCTCCAAGGTGATTGACAACCAAGATTATACAAAGTATAATACGGACAAAGTTCTAACGGATATAAAATGGAAAATTCCCACCTTTAATTGGAGGGAAGAAACGCCTCGTTTTACCATTACGATTGCCAATTCCGAATACGACCATAATTTGCACGTCAACAATACTCGTTACGCCGATTATTGTATGAACGTGTTTACCGTTGCGGAATTGCAAGATAAATGCGTAAAGAGATTTTCCATTTCTTATGCAAAACAATGCAAAGAGGGGGACGTTTTGCGGTTTTACCGTAAGGAAACGGAAGAGGGAACGTTCTTGGTGCTTGGCGTAAACGCCTTTGACGAGGTTGTGGTGCAAGCAAGTATTTTATTTGTTTAACTTTGAGGATAACTATGCGAAAAAACGGAGTGAATAGAGAATTAACGGTTATAAACGGCGGTGTTTGCGCTCCGTGTGGTTTTTACGCTTGCGACGTTTGCGTTGAGGGGCAAGACGAAACGCCCTCTTTTGGGGTTGTTTTGGCGGAAAAACGCTGTGAAACGGCGTATTTGCCCACCCTTTCAGCCAATATTGGCGCGTTTGTTTCCCTCTCGCAAGTGCATACGCAAAAAAGTATGTCAAGCGCGGTGCTCTTCTATAACGGCGCGGCGTGTACGCAGGGCGAAAAGGAGGACGATTTTGCGGAAAAAGCAAGCCGTTTGATTGCAAACGCCCTTAAAATTGATAGAAACGAACTTATCCTCGTTTCCACGGGTGCGTATGGAAAAAGATTGGAGCTTTCCATCTTTGAAAGCGTGTCAAAAGCGCTTTTAAGCAGGGGAGGCGTTAAGGAGCAAAATTCCTCGGCGGTAGCAAACGTACTTTCGAAAAATAAAGTAAATCAACTTGCGTTTTCCTTTTATATTGGGGATACCGAGTGCAAAATCGGGGCTATATTTTGCGGCGGAATTAACGATATTCAACCCTTGGGTTGTATGCTTACGACGGACGTGAATATATCCTCGAAAATGCTACAAAAAGCGTTAAAAGCGGCGTTTGGTGAAAGCTTTTATATGCTTGGCGGCAGAATAAACACGCCCAACGATTGTATTTTTGCTCTTGCAAACGGGCGCGCGGAAAATTGGAAAATTGTAGAAAATAATAGCGATTATCAAAAGTTTTCGTATGCTCTTTGCGAGGTTGCTAAAAGAATTTGCGAGGCAATGGCAGGAGAAAAGGGCAAAGTGTTTTCCTGTAAAGTTTTGGGCGCAAAATCGAAAAGCGTTGCGAGGGAAATTGCAAAATCGGTAACTTCGTCGGCGATGATAAAAACGGCGTTTGAAAGAAAGTGGGTAGATACGCAAGCCATTATCGCAACCGTTTTGTCGGGGGAGGAAAGAGTGTCGATTGAAAAGCTTTCCGTTTCCCTTGCTACGGCGGATTTGGAGATTGTAACGTTTGAAGATAATAGAGAAATTATCGCTGGAAAAGAAACGTTAAAAACGCTGTTCCAAAGCGAAAAAATAGAGGTGATTATTCATCTAAACGAGGGGAATTATTCTTCGAGCGCTTACGGGAATTTTCTCTCTACATAGCGCGCGCATAATATATAGTAAAAAATAGTAAAAAATTTTTCTAAAAAATGTCGTAAAAACCCGTTGAAAGGTTGACAGGGAAAATTGGGTGTGCTATAATAATAAAAATTGACAGGTGAACGCGAAAAATGTTGAAAGCTTACGAGGTAAAATTGCAAAAAACCGCTCACACGGAAACGAACGTGAACGGCGGTGCTCGTTTTTCCATTTTTCAAATATTTTCGATTTTTTCCAAAGGGGACTGATTTCAAAATCAGTCTTTTTTTTCGAAATTGAGGATAATTGCGCCGATAAATAAAACTGTAAAAAATAAAAATTAAGATACAAGGGATTGCTTATGAAAAAGAAGAAAGTGTATTTGACGTTGGCAAACGGCAAGGTATTCGAAGGGTATCGCTTTGGTGCGGACGGCGAGGCGGTTGGCGAGCTCGTCTTTTCGACGGGTATGGTCGGCTACGTGGAAACGCTTACCGACCCTAATAATTTCGGACAAATCGTCGTGCAAACGTTTCCGCTTATTGGTAACTACGGCGTAATGCCCCAAGACGCGGAAAGCAAACGCGCGTGGGTATCGGCATACGTAGTGCGCGAAATTTGCGAAACGCCTTCCAACTTCCGTTGCGAGGGTACGTTAGATGCGTATTTGAAAGAACAAGGCGTCGTTGGTATTTACGGCGTGGACACGCGTGAGCTTACGAAAATTTTGCGTGAAGAAGGCGCAATGAACGCGAAAATTAGCAATAAACCTTTGAAGTCGGAGGCCAAGCGGTCTTAGGAAGACATTGATAG
>JAZRSE010000238.1:0-2377 GCA_045651305.1 Candidatus Scatosoma sp.
AGCAGCTGTCCGATAAGCGCCGTGTTAGGGATAAGGTGCCCTGCGCTACCGCCGCCCGTAAAAAGAATTTTTTGCATAAGCCACCCTCCGCCTATTTTCCTTTCTATATATTATAGGCGGTAAATAGGGGGGATATTCTAAAAAAACCGCTCGTGTTCGAGCGGTTTTCGTTTATAGATGCGATTTTGCAATTTTCTCGGCGGTTTCGGCAACCCTTTTACGTAAAGCGGCAGGGGAAAGCACCTGAACGCTTGTGCCCATACCAAGAATTTTTCTCACCAACGTTTCGTCGTTTGGCAGGCTAACGTCGGCTTGCCATTTCCCGTTCACTTCCCGTAAATTTTCCGCGCCCAACCAATCTTGCGCGTCGGCAAACGCGCTTTCGGCGATTTGCAAACGAACGTCGACGAAATCCGTTTCCATCGTGCGGAAGTTGAGGGGGATATCGTCGCGTGTAAACGCGCGCTTGATAAAATGTTCTTCCGTTCTTACGGTGGATAAGATACGCCCTACGCGGAAAAGACGGAACGCGCGTTGTTTGTGGCAAAATGCGTATAAGTACCATACGCCTTGTTTGTACACGAGTACGTGCGGTTCGATACGTCTTTGCGTTTTCTCACCCTCGCGCGATTGGTATTCTACGTCCAACGCCAATTTCTCTTTGATAGCCTCTTCAAAGACGTGCAGTTTGTCGGCAAACGTACCCGAATCCCCCCAAGTGCCGCCGTCTACTAAAATAGAGCCGATTTCGCTGGAAAGGGAAAAATCGCGCACTTCCGCTTTCACTTGTGCGGAGAGCTTTCTCTTGGCGTCTAAAAACCGTTCTTCGGGCAGTTGCGCGTACATAATTTCGAGGGCGTTGATTGCCGCCTCGTATTCTTCTTTGGTCATAAAGCCTTTGGGCAGTTTATAACTATCGGAAATGTAAATGCCGCCCTCTCTGCCGCGGAGTACCTGAATAGGCAACCCTGCGAGCGTTAAATCGTCCACGTAACGATACACCGTGCGCACGGATAAGTTGAATTTTTCCGCGAAATACGTCGCCGTTACTTTGCGTTTGGCAAGCAAATCGAAAACCATTTCCAATAAAATAGAAAATTTCATAAAAAATCCCCTTTTTTTCAAAATTTCTTAAAAATATTTTATCAAAGTGGCAGGCGTTTGTCAAGTTATTTGTCGTATAATGTGGGTATAAAAGGCAAAGGAAGAGAAAAATGATGATAAAATATGAGGTGTTTGAAGATAAAGTGGCGGAAAAAAGGGCGGAAAGAAGAAACGCAACGTTTAACGAGAAGATAGCCGCAAGCTTGGCAAACAAAACGCACGACGAGGTGGTGCAAGAACTTTTCCAAGGCTTGACGGTAATCCTTGGCGTGGGGGATATTTTGATGGAAAAAACGCTCGTATTATAAAAGGTATAAAGAAGGAGGGGGGGTAGGTTTGATTTTCGTGCTGGCTTTTGTGTTTTACTTTTTTTACTTCATTTGCAAAAATAACAGCTAAAAAACGGTCTCGTTATAAAGGGTATAAGGAAGAAGAAATGCGTTTTTGGTTTACGAGAGGAATAGCCGTATTCCCTTTTTTCTATTACATCGGGAAAAACAATGGCTGAAATAAAGACAAAACGCTTGACTTTTTCAAAGAAAAAGGGTACACTTTTCTTGTTATTCACTTTTAAGGAGAATTGATATGGCAAACGTAATGGATACGCTCCGTGCGAGAGGTTTTGTAAAACAAACGGTTTACGAGGACGAATTGTATGAAAAACTCGGCAAGGAAAGCGTGCCTTTTTATATCGGTTTCGACCCCACGGCGGATTCTTTGCACGTAGGGCACTTTATGCAGCTTATCGCTATGTCGCATATGCAAAAGGCAGGCCACAAGCCCGTTATTTTGATTGGCGGCGGTACGGCGATGATTGGCGACCCTTCGGGCAGAACGGATATGCGCTCGATGATGACCAAAGAAACGATTAGACACAACGTAGAGTGTTTCAAAAAGCAAATGTCCCGTTTCGTTAGTTTCGAGGGGGAAAACGCGGCGATTGTCGTAGATAACGGCGATTGGCTTTTGGATTTGAACTATATTGATTTCTTGCGTGAAATCGGCGCGCATTTCTCGGTAAATAGAATGCTCACCGCGGATTGCTTTAAGCAACGCTTGGAAA
This sequence comes from Candidatus Scatosoma sp., assembly GCA_045651305.1. Taxonomy (GTDB): domain Bacteria; phylum Bacillota; class Clostridia; order Christensenellales; family Borkfalkiaceae; genus Scatosoma. Next base: position 2,168 of record JAZRSE010000238.1, read on the forward strand.
GAGGTCTTTCCTTCCTCGAATTCAACTATATGTTGATGCAAGCGTACGATTTCTTGGTGCTTTATAGAAAGTACGGCTGCGCGTTGGAGCTTGGCGGCGACGACCAATGGAGTAATATCCTCGCAGGTGCGAACCTCATTAGAGTAAAGGAGCAAAAACCTGCGTACGCTATGACGTTCACGCTTTTGACGACTTCGGACGGCAAAAAGA
>JAZRSE010000239.1:0-4338 GCA_045651305.1 Candidatus Scatosoma sp.
CGCTGGAGGTCGACGGTTCGAGCCCGTTTTGGGTCGCCAAATCCCCTTTCCCTTCCTCGGGAAAGGGGATTTTTTTATTATTTTTTCATATCATATAATAAAATTACATTTGTCATAAAAGATTATTACTTTTTTTCGAAAAAGGGCGTTTTTCATTTGACTTTACTATTTCATTATTATATAATAATATTACTATGTTTAATTTGACGCACATCCTTTATATGATTATATCCACCTTGGCAACAGCGGGGCTTTTGGTTGCCTGCTACTTTTTCGTAAAGACGGAAAGAGGCAAACGAATCGTGTTAAAGTCCGCCGCCATTATCACCGTGGTATTGCATTACAGTCCACTTTGGGTAGACTTTTTTAGCACGGGAAGCGCAGAGGTTGCATCTCCTATGATTCTTCCTATGTATCCTTGCAACGTGTGTATGTGGATTTTGTTGGTGTTATCCCTCTCGAAAAAACAAGAGCGTACCGCTTTTAAGCTCTTTGCCGAAGGCTTGCTTTGGGTGGGCACGGTTTGCGGATTTATCGGGGTACTCTTCAACGAAGCTTTCGACAGCACCCCTACGCTTGCCGATTGGGACGTTTTGAAAGGTATGCTTAGCCACTCCACGATGATATTCGGCATCTTGTATCTCCGCGTGGACGGATTTATGAAAATACGGGTGTTCAACGTACTTGGCTCTGCCTGCGTACTCTTGACGTTTATCGCTTGCGGCGTGCTTATCAATCGTTTGTACTTGCTCTTTGGATTGGGCGAAGCCAATTCGATGTTCTTGCAAGAAGCGCCGTTTAGCGCTATGCCCTGGTTGAATACTTGGACGATTGGCGTCGTCGGCATACTGATTATTTTTAGCTTAACCGCTTTATACGAATTTTTGACGCTTACGAAAGAAGAGCGTTGGTACACGAAATTAAAAATGAAAATTAAAGAGAAGGTAAAACACGTATGAGAAATTTCTTTTTCAAAATTTTAAGCGACAACCCCACGGGCAGTTCCGCTATTATCGAATCGTTTAACGTTTGGCATATTTTATACGTCGTTATCATACTCGGCGGTGTTATCGGCGGTGCGTTCTTATTGAAAAACAAGAGTATGGAAAAGAAAGCGAAGGTACTTCGTATCCTTGCTATTGCGCTTGCCGTATCCTATTTCTCCGACTGGTTCTTGCACGATTTCGTGTATAGCGACGACGGCGTTACGGGCGCAGGCTTGAATATGGATAAACTTCCCTTCCATATCTGTACGGTAATGTGCCCTATCATTTTATTCACGCAGTTCAACAAGCGTTGCCAAAAGTTCATCGAACCGGTTGCCGCGCTTGCTATCGTTGCGCCTCTTATGTATATCACCTATCCCAGTAGCGGCGTTGGCGGTGAGCCTTGGTGCTACCGTACCGTGCAAACGATGTTCTTCCACGGCGTAGAACTTGCTTGGGGGTTCCTTGCGGTGGCTTGCGGTTTGACGAAATTGCGTTGGAAAAACATTTGGAAAGCGGCAGTTGTTTTGGCGGGTATCGCCGTTTGGGCAAAGCTTGGCAATATCCTTTTGGAATACAACTGGTTCTTCCTCCGCGAAGACCCGTTTGGAATCGGTTTGAAACCGTATATCCTTATCTTTGCAGTTCCTATGGCTATCTTTGCAATGGTGGCGCTTATTTACAGCATCAACTACGGCGTTCTTGCGATTATCCGTAAAATGGAAGAAAAGAAGAACGTAGCAAGCGCAAACGTAGAAGAAAGCGTGCAAGTAGAAGAAGAGGCAGCAGCTGCGGAAAACGACAACAACTAAAAAAATAACAATAAAGCGGCACTACACCGCTTTATTGCCACGTATAGATGAAAGCATAAAACAAGAACTTTTACTCAAATTATAGTTAAGGTCCCCTCTTACGGGAAGGAGAAAACTACATGTTTGCAAAAGAATCAAAATCGGGAAAAGGCGGTATTATATTTACCCTACTTCTATCCATCGTCATCCTTTTGACGGTGTATTTCTCGTGCGCAGGCGGCGGCAATTTCAAAACGGACGCGCCCGATTTGGATACCATCGAAGGGCTTTTGAGCACCTCGCTCCCTTTGCCCAGCGACGGTTCGCACCCCGATGAGCACTCCCCTAACAACAACGCTTATTACGCTTTTACCTCTATGGCGCAAGCGGACAGCTTTGAATCGTACACGGAAGGCGAGGCAATCACCAAAGTTGCCCTTGCTAACGTTTCCCAAAAAATCAAAGCGCACCGCGTTGTCGTAGGCGACGAGGTGTATAAAGAATCCCTTTCCCACTCCTCGTTTAAGGGCGTGGGTACGCGTACTTTTGTTAAAGGCAACAATTACGTCGTTTGGGAATCGCAAAACGTAAACTCTATCGACAACGTTGAGTGGAAGAGCGAGGCAAACAAAATTTCCAAAGACTCTTTTATTTCTATGTTCGGCTCCGTCCCCAAAGCCTACACGGCGTATATTATGACGGACGACACGATTCTTTCCTCCGAATACATCGGGGAAGAGAACGGTATTTATTCCTTCCGCTATGATTTGAATACGGAAACGGCTACGACGAAGATTGCCTTGGAAATGCGTACCATGGCTGGAACAAAATCGTTGCCACTCTTTGAAAAAATCTCTTTGATTGTACGCATGGACGAAAATTGGCGTATCCGCGAAATCGTTACCGATTGTATTTACCAAGTGGATATGCTCGGCGGCGTTACCTGTAACGAAAAGATTAAGGAAGTATTCACCGAATACGATTCCAACGTTTCTATCCCTAACGTAGATTTCTTGCGTTCTTATCTCGACGCTGAAACTACCGAACCGATGCCCGAAGAACTCACCCCTACCGACTATCTCCTTAACGGGTTTGGTGAATACCTCACGGGCGACAAGCCCTTGCGCGTAAACCTTGCGGCAACGGGCAATGCAAATCTTCCTCTTTCCTTAAATGCGAACGCGGAAATACATATTAGTATGGAAGATTTGTCCGCGCTTTCCGTACGCGCTAATATTGAAAGCGTTTCTTACGATAACCTTTCGTTGAACGATTTGTTTATCGGTTATGAAAAGGGCACCGCTTACGTTAAAGTGGGCGACTTGAAAGCGTACGGCTCTATTGAAGAAATAACGGCGATTATCAACCGTCTTATTCCCCTGTTCTCTGCGCCTAACGTAGAGGCTGTGGACGAAAGCGCAGGCGGTTTGGGCGGACTTGATTTTGCAAGCTTGCTTTCGGGCGCAACGATTGAAAAAGGCGAAGACGTTACCACCGTGAACTTGCCCATCGAGCTTGGCGGTATCTCTATCAACGCCTCCCTCAACTTCAACGAAGGCGAAACGATTTCCCTTATCGGCGCAACAGTGGAAGTTGCAGGCATCACCCTTACGATTACCCCTGACGACACGTTGATTGTAGAAGAAATCGGCGAAGGTTACCACAATATCGCGCCCCTCTTCGACGTTATTGACGAAAACGGCGATTTGCCTTTGGAAATTGCCCTTGGCGAAGATATTAACGCTCTTGTAAACTTGCACCTTGCCGATATGTCTATCGACGTAAACCTCAGCGATTTGCAAGCGAAATACGCACAAAACACTCTCTTTATTAAATATAACGAGTTGCAAGTGAAATTTGCGCTTGACGACGTACAAACGGTTGTTGACAAACTCGCGCCTATCTTGGGCGATATGATAGCTCTTCCCGATTTGAACGCTTTGACGGAAAGCTTGGACGTTATGTCGTTGCTTTCGCAAGCCGTTGATACGCTCTCCCTCACGGAAACGGACGGCGTACTTGCTATCTCTACGAGCGTAGAGGGCGTAGAACTTGCTATCCGCTTGCTCGTTACGGAAAACGGTTACACCCTTTCCAGCATCGACGTAAACCTCGGCGAATTCCCGATTAGCGTTTCCCCTGCAACGGAAGAAATTGCAATCATCTCTGCCGATACGTTTGATAACTATTACAATATCACCACTCTTCTTAATATTATCGACGAAAACAACGAAATCAACTTGAAAGCGACCATTGATACGCTTTCCGTTGACGTAAATATCAACCTTGAAACGTTGACTATCCTTGCAAAAACGGAAATCTTCGGCGAAACGTTGCTTGTTAAGTTTGTAGACAATGTCGTTTACGTATCTTTCAAAGGCTTGAACATTTCCGCTAACGTTAACGAAATTGATAGCGTTACGGATAAACTTTCCCCTATCATTGGCGAGATTGATTTGTCCGCTTTCGAAGAAATTAACGTAGAAGAGATTATCAACGGTATCGTAATCAACGACAACGGCAACGGCTTGGATATTTCCGCAAACCTCTTTGGTTTCGAC